>NZ_JBFTQY010000007.1:0-144385 GCF_056399245.1 Rhizobium sp. 01N447_2 | reverse complement strand
CGGCCGATCTGATCATTGCCCATAATGCTGGGTTCGACCGGCCGTTCTGCGAGGCTTTCTCAAAGATTTTCACCGGCAAGGCCTGGGCATGCTCGGTTTCGGAGATCGACTGGAGCGCCCGCGGCTTCGAGGGTACCAAGCTCGGCTATCTCGTCGGCCAGGCTGGGTATTTCCACGAAGGCCATCGCGCCGTGGACGACTGCCACGCACTGCTGGAAATCCTCGATCGAGAGCAGCGCGACGGTGAAAGCCCGTTCACCGAGCTTTACCGCGCCAGCCAGCGCTCACGCATCCGTATCTTTGCCGAACACAGTCCGTTCGAGATGAAGGATCATCTGAAGGCGAGGGGTTATCGCTGGTCGGACGGAAGCGACGGCCGCCTGAAGTCCTGGTGGATCGAAGTCGGCGAAGAGGATCTCGACGACGAGCTTTCCTATCTGCGCTCGGATATTTACCGCTGGGCCGAGGCGGAGCCGCCGATCGTGCGGCTGACGGCCTTCGATCGTTTCAAAGCATAATCGGGAAATCGCTACCAGATTTGATGATCCATGCAATTCCCGCATAGGTGCAGTGATGCATTGGCGCTGCAATAGTCAGGGGTCTCATACTATATAGAACTCATCGAAGCGAACGAAGCGCCAAGGACTGGCAGCTAAGCTTCGAAAGCCCACGAAAGGGGATCATCATGAACGTAGCACGCTCTTTTAATAACTGGCGCAAGTATCGTCAGACGGTCGCTGAACTGGGTCGTATGTCCGCACGCGAACTGGACGACCTCGGCATCGGCCGCAGCGAAATCCGCAACGTCGCCCGCGCAGCCATCGCCCGCTAACGGCAGCTTAGACCAAGCATCTTCGAGACTATGCCAGCGCCTGCTTCCTCCCGAGCGGGCGCTTTGCTTTTGTGCCTGCGGCAGATGGAGCAGGCTGATCAAGCCGGCCGCTTTTCGCATAACGCATAGCTGCCCTGCAAAGAAATGCCTATCAACTGAGCAAAAAATAAGTATGATTATTTGTATCGAAGCGATGCACCTCCTCCCGCATCCCTTCGATGTACAGGCGCCCCATCCTCCTCCCAGGGTCGCCTGTGGAATGACAGCACTCCTCCTCCCAGCTGTCGTTCGGTTTTTTTCGAAAGCCTGCCGCACCTCCTCCCGCGGCAGGCTTTTTCGTTTTGGCCCAAGAAAATTCCGGACCGCGCCGAAGCGACCACTTGCGATCACCGCTTGATGATGGCGTCATCATCTCCGGAAATTCTCCTCATCTATTCCCAGATTTTCTTTCGTGCTCTTGCGGGCCTTGCGTCTCCTCAAGCGCGCAYCGACAAACCTGTTGACACCAAACTTGTCGTACAACTATGTAACCGGATGGATACCGCCGCGGTGGAACAGGCCGGACAAGATCGGCTTCCGCAATAGCGACGACCCCTGGCGACAATGAAGCGGAAGGAAAATTGACATGCTGATCGACGTGAGGCACGCCTCCCATCCCGAGGCCGTGCGCGATTTCGACACGGAGACGCTGCGGCGTCACTTTCTGGTGGAAACCGTCTTCGCGAGCGGCGAGATCCGGCTGACATATTCGCATTACGACCGGATGGTCATCGGCGGCGCGACGCCGCTCGGCCCCGGGCTGACGCTGACCGCGCCGACGGCAATCGGACAGGAAACCTTCCTTGCCGAGCGTGAACTCGGCGCCCTGAACATCGGCGGCGCCGGCCGCATCATCGTCGACGGCACGAACTACGATCTTGCCAAATATGATTGCCTCTATGTCGGCAAGGGTGCCAAGGACATCAGGTTCGAGAGTGCGGATGCGGCCAATCCGGCAAAGTTCTATCTGGTCTCGACGCCGGCGCATCAAGCGCACCCAACCGTGTTGCTCACCCGCGAAAAAGCCCGTCACCTGACGCCGGGGGAAGCCGCAACGGCCAACAAGCGGTCGATCTACCAGTTCATCCATCCGGAAGTCTGCCAGTCCTGCCAACTCACCCTGGGTTTCACCATGATCGAGCCGGGCAGCGTCTGGAACACAATGCCGGCCCATACGCATGACCGCCGCATGGAAGCCTATCTCTATTTCGATCTGGAAGCGGAGCAGCGTGTGTTCCACTTCATGGGCGAGCCGCAGCAGACCCGGCATATGCTTGTCGCCAACGAACAGGCGGTCATCTCGCCGCCCTGGTCGATCCATTCGGGCGCCGGCACCAAGAACTACAGCTTCATCTGGGCGATGGCCGGCGACAATAAGAGCTTCACCGACATGGACCATATCGCCATTGCGGATCTGAGGTGAGCGTCGTGGCAAATCCCTTCGACCTTTCTGGCCGGGTCGCCGTCGTCACCGGCGCCAATACCGGTCTCGGCCAGGCCATCGCGGCAGCGTTGGCGCAGGCCGGTGCGTCGATCGTCGCCGTCGGACGCTCCTCGATGGACGAAACCGAAGCGCTGGTGAAGGAAGCGGGAAGCCGCTTCCATGTCGTCAAGGCCGATCTTGCCAGCATCGAGCCGGTCAAGGGGATCGTCGCTGAGACCATCCAGACCTTCGGCGGCCTCGATATCCTCGTCAACAATGCCGGCATCATCCGCCGCGCCGATGCGCTCGACTTCACCGAGGAAGACTGGGACGCGGTGATCGACGTCAACCTGAAGACCGCCTTCTTCCTGTCGCAGGCAGCCGGCCGCCATATGATCGACAAGGGCAGGGGCAAGATCATCAACATCGCCTCGCTGCTATCCTTCCAGGGCGGCATCCGGATCCCGTCTTATACTGCCTCGAAAAGTGGCCTCGCTGGACTGACCAAGCTGCTTGCCTGCGAATGGGCCGGCAAAGGCGTCAACGTCAACGCCATCGCCCCCGGTTACTTCGTCACCAACAATACGACGGCGCTGCGCGAGGATGCCGACCGCAGTGCCGCCATCCTTGCCCGCATCCCGGCCGGGCGCTGGGGAACGCCGTCCGAACTCGGCGGTGCGGCCGTATTCCTGGCATCGTCGGCATCCGACTACGTGCATGGAACGGTGCTGCCTGTCGATGGCGGTTGGCTGGCGCGCTGATCGGTCTCACCAACCGATCAGGCCTAGAGCGCCTTTTCAGACGCGCTAACGACGCTCTATCGTTTTGATTTTCCGCGTAACCCCGAAAATCGATTCCGGTTTTCGGGGTTATGCGCTAGAGCATGATGCCGAAAAGTGCGAGCGGTTTTTGGACGGTATCATGCTCTAACATTTAGAACAGGATTCAGATTTTAGGCCGACCCGGCCTAAAATCATCCTGTTCTAGGGCTGCTGCCCGCCGCCCGGCGTGGATGCKGAATGCGAACAGGAAACGGGGTCGGCGCGGCCGCCTCGACACCAGGATTTCGAAACAGGATGGCAGATAGGGACAACGCAGTCGTCAATACCATTCAGCAGGCGCCGAACCTGCGCAGCAACCTTGCCGATATGTTGACGGCGCAAATCGAGTCCGGCGACCTGAAGCCCGGCCAGCGCCTGCCGACTGAGCAGGCGATCATGACGGCGACCGGTGTCAGCCGGACGATCGTTCGCGAAGCGCTTGCCGCGCTGCGCGCGAAGGGGTTGATTACCACGCGGCAAGGCCTTGGGGCTTTCGTCTCGAACGATCCGACGCCCAGATCCTTCTCGATCATTCCGAACGACCTGCAGTCGATCGACGAGGTTCTGCGCGTGCTGGAACTGCGCATGGGAATCGAATACGAAGCCGCCGGTCTTGCGGCGCTGCGGCGCACGCAGGAGGATATCGACCGCATGCAGGACYGTCTCGATGCCCTCGACAAGGCGCTCGAGGAGGGTGGATATGGCGCGCAAGAGGATTACGCCTTCCACAGATCCATTCTGGTCGCGACGCAGAACTCCTATTACGGCCGCCTCTTCGACACGTTCGGCAACATCATGGTGCCGCGGCAATGGGCACGCTTGGACAAGATGACATCAACCGAGCGCAAGCGCCATGCGGYGCGCATGCGCAGGGAACACCATGCCATATTCGCGGCAATCCGCGACCGCGACGAGCCTGYCGCGCGCCGCGCCATCCGAAGCCACCTGTCGAAAAGTGCCGCACGCTTCGAGGAGCTGCGCGACGCTACCGCATAATGCCGCAGTGCGCGGGGCGCGCGCACACGCGTCACACCTCAAGCTTCGGCTTCATCAGCCGCCGCCAGGCGGCATGGTCGCTGTGCAGATCGGCGGAGGCGTGGATCGCGGGAAGAAGCGGTTTGCGTTTACGCCGACCGAAGCGCCGTTTGAAGCCCAGGATATTTTCGACGAAGCTTCTGGTGTAGAGCCCGGGGCCGCTTGAATAGATGCGCCATCCACCGTCGACGGCGATCTCTCCCGCCTTGACGCGCTCCCATTCGGCCGTTGCCTGATAACGGTCATGAAACGCTGCATCGCTGCTGCTGAAATAGGTATTGCGCTGGCGCAGCGATGCATGCGGCAGCGCTGATGTGACTGAAATCGGATTGACGACGGCGATCGCCTTCCAGAGCTCTTCCGCGTCGGCCTCCAGCGCCAGCGTTTCGCAGTAGCGCAGATGCGCATGCACATACATCAGCCCGATCTCGCGACCGAAGAAGGAGGAGGATTCGGCGCGGCGAAACAGCGTCTCGGGGCCGCCGGCATAGGTCGCGGGCTTCTCCATCAGCCGCACGCCGTCGGGGAACAGCAGATGATCTTCGATCAGCTTCATATGATCGCCTCTCTGAGCCGGCGTGAACAGCCCGCCAAGCATCGCCTGCGTCATCGAGATCAGCGAAAAATGCAGGCCGGTGCGCTGGTCGCTCGGGTGCAGCAGCAATTCGACGCCGTCATGGCTGGGATCGAAGATACCGTAGCCGGCAACGACGCCGTCACGCACGAGATGGCGGTTGAAATCCCGGCGCATCGCCGTTGCGATCTTCCTCAAGCCCTTGGCCTTGTTGCCATGACCGAGGCGGCGCAGGATCGCGGAATAACGGACGATCTGCTCGTAGAGCAGGGCAACGGTCCAACTGCTGACCATCCAGTCGCGCAGATGCGGATCGGCCGGCTGCAGGGAATCGTTCCAGTCTCCCTCGCCATAGCGGATCAGATGCGTTCCCGGGATGAAGGCTTCGCGAACGGTATCGAGCAGCTTTTCGACATGGATCGCAATGGTGTCGGGCTCCGGCGCCCTGGCCATCGTCTTTTCATCGCGCCAGGAGACTTTCTCGTCGAGAATGGCAAGATCGCCGGTCGCTTCGATATAGTCGCAGAGCGCCTTCAGCGGCCAGACGACGATGTCGCCGTGACTATCGCCTGCCCGGATGTTGGCATAGGGCTCCAGCATGAACCATTGCGGCCAGTCGCCTTTGTCAAGGTATTGTTCGCTGAAGACGGTCTTCAGCACCTCCTTGGCCTCGCGGTCATGCTCATAGGCGAGCAGGAATTCGATCGGGCCCTGGCAGGCGTCGCGTGTGCCCCAGGCCGCACCCGTATATTGCTCGAGGCCGTGCGGTACGCTCAGATGCACGATCGCGTCATGCGCAAGCCAGGGCAGCAGGGTCGTCTGCGCGGCAAGGTCGGGCGAGGTGCTGCCGATCGTTATGCCGCGCACGGCGTTCCGCCAGAATTTTGATGCCGGTGCAAGCATGGCTTCATCGGTGACGCCGGCCTCATAACGCTGCGCCAGTCGTTCGGCTTCCGCCGCATCGGTCATCGAGCCGACGACGGCGAAAGAGAGCGCCTGTGTCGGCCGGGATCTGAGCGCGACGAAGGCGCCGTTGCGCGCAATCCCATCACTGTAGAGCAGTTCGTCGCCGCCGATCTCATCGATGGCATCGGGCGTCGAACTCACCAGCCAATAGCCGGCATCGGGATAACGCTCGCCCCAGAGCCAGGCCGGGTCCGGCCGGAAAAGCATGCGTTTGCCTGGCGTGTCGAATTCGATCTGCCCACCTGCGTCATATTCGCGCTCGCCAAGCACGATGTGACCGAACACCAGGAAGCGACAGGGCTTGCCCTCGACGGAGATGGTCCACTGCATCGCCGCATCCTCGCCGGAGGCGACCGCCGACACGATGATCGTGCATTCGGGGAGGCGATAGATCCAGCGGCAATCGCTGAGCCCCATTTCGAAAGCCGACGGCACCGCCAGAAGCTGCCAGCCGGCGCCGACATCCGCCATGATGCGCAGCCCGCTGGCGCGCGTCAGATTGTAGGGGTCACGGGAGACCGAAAAGAGCTTGTGAAAGGAGGTATTGCCGATCGTCACCTGGGCCGCGAATATGCCCTGCATCCAGCAGGTCGCGGCAAGCGTCGCATCGTCGAGCAGCATATTCTCACCGCTTCTGATGATCGCGCCGTGACGGCGCGCTACCAGGAGTTCCTTTTCGCGCAACACGACATGGCGGTTCAAGGCGCCGTCCGGCACGAAAAACGAAAGCAGCTTTCCCTCAGCGCGCTCTTCCAGGCTCCGCTCCGGATAGAGCTGGCCGATCGCCTTTTTATCAAGCGCCTCGGCCTTCAGCAGAGGGGCATCCTGCAGCAGGCTGCGGACCGGCGCCGCCTCTGCTATATCGGCTGCTGCACCTTTTATCGTTACCAGCCCGTCGAGCCGCGAAAGATCGGCATCGCTCGACGCCTCGGGATGATCGACGGCGAAGACGGCAAAGAAGGTCGCGGTCACCCCGCTTGCCGGCACGGAGAGCGGTCTCGACTGGATGGCGGGACATGCCGTCTCCTGCTGCCGCCGTTTGCTCGGCAGGCTGGTGTCGAAAGGCCCGACCAGCAGATCGCCGAGGCGGTCGCTCGCCTGCACCAGCTGGATCGCATCCGTGGCATAGGCAGCCGCCCCATCGCGGCAGCCTTGCGCGAGCCAGGGGTTGCGGGCACCCGACTGCTTGAGATTTTGCCGGTTCATCACGACGGGACCGAACGTCTGATGATCGGCGATGTGATGATCGACATATTGAGAGGCATAGGCTTCGCTGTTCATCAGGAAGCCCCGGTCACCGAGGCCGATATCCTGGATCAGCACCAGATCGACCGGCAGTGTTCCATCCTTCAGATGCTGGACTGACACACGCCAGAACCAGGCTGTTTCGACAGGATGGAGTTCGAGGCGGACGTTATAGCTGAGATGCCGGGTCTTGCCGCTCCAGGAGAGGGTCGTCGCATCGTGCCCGAAACTGCCATTCGCGCGAGGCCCGACAATCTCGACGACGTCAGGTTTCGCGCCGCCAACGCGCAGATAGAGGCGACCGATGCCGCCGACGAGCGGCGAGCCCTGGATCTGGTTGATCTGCACCGATCCCAGAGCGTCGGCATATTCGATGGCAAACAGCGTGCCGTTCGGCAGGGCCGATATCGACAGGCCGGAACCGTTGTTGATCGTGACGAGGCCAAGCTGTTCGCGTCGGGGCATTGGGAAATTGCGATTAAGGTCCGAGGGCATGGTGGATCTCGTGGATTGGCTTCAGAGGGGAAGGAGGATGGCGCAAAATGATTGAGAGAAATCTTAATCACTTTCATGTCGGCGCCGGCCGCTTTGCAAAGGGCACGCAGAGCAGGGCGCAGCCGGTCAAGGCGGCGACGATCATCCAGGCTTCGTTGATCGCCTGGACGCTTGCCGCTGTCTGGACCAGCGGATCGAGTAGCGCCGTCGTATCCGCATCGAAGCTGCCGCTATGCCCCGATATGGTCTGAAGAGGTGCGCCTGCGAATGTCGCAGCCTCGATGTCGCCGGTTTGAAGACGGGTCCAAAGGGCTTGTCCGAGCGGTTCCGAGCGCGTGTAGATGATGGTGTCGATCAGCGCGATGCCGATGGCCCCGCCGAGATTGCGCATCAGGTTGAAAAGACCGCTCGCATCGGGAATGCGATCTGCCGGAAGTGTGCCGAGCGCCAACCGCGTCGGCGGCAGCAGGCAGAACATGATGGCGACGCCGCGCACGACCTGCGGCCAGAACATCGCGTCATAGTCCGTGCGAGGATCCTCAAACGCGCTCATCCCGACACCGATCGCAAATAGCGCGAAACCGGCAGCCGACAGCAGCCGCGCATCCATACGCTTCTCCAGCGCGACCGCAATCGGCGCCGTGACCAGCTGCGCGATGCCGGTGACCAGCATCGTCATGCCGATCTCAAGCGCGTCATGTCCCCTGATGAAAGCGAGAAAGACCGGCATGAGATAGACCGAGCCGAAGAGGCCGATACCGAGGACGAAGCTCAAGACGGAGCCGACGAGAAAGTTCCGATCGCCGAAATTGCCAAGATCGACGATCGGCCGGTTTCTGCGCAGCGTTCGCCAGACGAAGACGCCTCCCGATGCAAGGCAGACCGTTAGCAGGCTGAGGACATAAGCCGAGATCCAGCCGCTCGTCGGCGCCTCTTTCAGGCTGAGTTCCAGGCTCGTCAATGCGCTTGCCATCAGCAGAAGCGACAGGCCATCGAGATGCCTGAGTTCGGACAGATCGGTCGCCTGCCGCGGCAGGGACCGTGCCGCCAGGATTGCCGAGACGATACCGGGGATGATGTTGATCAGGAACAGCCAGTGCCAGGAATAGGTCTCAGTCAGCCATCCGCCGACGATCGGTCCGACGGTCGGTGCCAGCACCGCAAGAACGCCGGCAATCGTCGTTGCAAGCGCCTGCCGCTCGTTCGGGAACAGGATGAACACGGCTGAAAAAACCGATGGGATCAGCGTTCCTCCGGAAAAACCCTGCAGCACCCGCCAGGCTACCAACTCACCGAAGCTGCTGCTCGCCGCACAGCCGGCGGAGGCTGCGACGAACAGGCTGATGGCGGTAACGAACAGCCACCGCATCGTCAGCAACCGGGTCAAGAAGCCGGTGAGCGGGATCGCCACCACTTCGGCGATGAGATAGGCCGTCTGTATCCAGCTCATCTGATCCGGACCGATGCCGAGCGCGGACTGGATGGTCGGCAACGATGTCGCTACCACCTGGACGTCGAGGATCGCCATGAACATGCCGACGCACATCGCCATGAAGCCGAGCCAGACGATGGCGGGCGTTTCGTCAGGACGGGCAGATTCAAGTCGTTCCGACATGCGATGATCCCGCGCGCTGCGTTCTCCGCCTCGGGTGCGAAGACTAAGGCCGATCGTGGTTGCGATCGAGACGACGGACAGCATGGCTCAGATGTGAACCGCGATTTCGCCGATCGCGACACCATAGTTCGGATGAGGACGGAAGCGATAGGGACCCGCCGGCACAAATTTGCAGGAGTGAGCTGAACGCGATCGAGCCTGACCGGGAAGGCCAGGCTCGATCGTGTGATCAACGGATTTGGTCCGAGCGTCCTATCTGACCTGCGCTTAGCTGCGGAAGAGCGACAGGATATTCTGGGACGACGAATTGGCGATCGATAGCGACTGGATCGCAAGCTGCTGTTGTGTTTGCAAGGCGGAGAGTTTGCTCGACTCCTCCTCCATGTCGGCATCGACCAGCCGGCCCACACCCGAGTCGATCGAATCGGAAAGCGCACCGACGAAGTCTTCCTGCAGATCGATGCGCGTCGAGATCGAACCGAGTTGCGCACCGGCGGAGGTCATTGCCGACAGTGCGGATTCGATGGTCGACAGCGCCGACTGGATCTGACCGGTGGTGAAGTCGGTGATATCAAGCGAATAGACGGAATCGCCGTTTGCATCCACCGTTCCGAGGATGCCGGACGCGGTATCGATCGTCCCGCTGCTCATGCCGAACAACACATTGCCCGTTGAGCTGGTATCCACAGCGTATTCCGTCATTTTAACGGAAACGGCGCCGGAGCCGTCGCGAACGAAGGACGATACGACACTTTTCGTGCCATCCGCGCCGGCGACCCAGTTTTCACCCGAGAATGACGCCGACTGGGCAATGCTCAGCAGCTGTTCCTGAAGCTGACTGATTTCTTCCTGGACCTTGGACTTGTCGACACCGTCTTCGGTCGCTGCGACGAGCTTGGATTTGATCTCGTCGACGACGTCGATCGCATTGTCCATGGCCGTATAGGCAGTATCGACCTTTGCTGCGCCGAGGCCAAGGGCGTCGGACACGGCGGAGAGCGCCTTGTTGTCGGACCGCATCGTGGTTGCGATCGACCAGTAAGCGGCGTTATCGGATGCTGTATCGACCCGATAACCGGTAGAAACACTATTCTGTGTCGTTTCGAGATTGGAGTTGATGCTACGCAGCGTCTGAAGGGCAGACATCGCTGAATTGTTCGTATTGATGCTCGTCATGGGAAATTCGACCCGCTCTTAGAAGTTGAATGTGTTGCATCCCGGGTGACATCCCGGCCGTGGCGAGCAGCCTCATGCTTATCGACCAATGTTCGAGCAGGTCGATTCGCCATCGTTGAAATAATTACGGTACTTAGGGGTACATTAATTATTAACGCCGGAATTATCCTTACAAAACAACACAGATAGCCGGCCCGGAGGCCGGTGCAAAAAGTTTGAGATCGCCAATTGACGTGTCGGCAGGAAACTGACTATCAATATTAAATCAATTTGATTGACTTCAAGGGGAACGATGGAATGAGATTGAGCAAGAGTGCAATCCGCAACGATTCCATCCGCGCTGGCTTTGCGGCGGCAACCGCTCTGACGGCGCTCGTCGTTTTTGGGACGGGTGGTGCAGCCRCAGAGTCGGTGCTGACGATGCATATCGAGGAGCAGAGCAGCTGGGTTCAGAACTTCAATCCGTTCGACCTTGCCGGCCGCCGGCAGAGCACGATGGATTTCATCTACGAGCCCCTGGTGATCTTCAATGCCGAGGATGGCGGCAAACCAGTGTTTCGCCTGGCGACCAGCTATAAATTCTCCGATGACATGAAGTCGATCACCTACGAGCTTCGTCCCGGCGTCAAATGGTCCGACGGGCAGCCGCTGACCTCGGCCGACATGAAATACACCATCGATCTGATGCTGAAGAACGCCGCGCTCGACACTGTCGGCGTCGGAGAGACCGTTGCCTCCGTCGAGGCGCCGTCGGCGACCGAGGTCAAGATCAATCTGAAGGCCGTGAACTCCGATTTCCCGGAATCGCTTGCCGACCTCGCCGTCGTTCCCGAGCATGTCTGGAAGGACGTTTCCGATCCGGTCGCCTTCAAGAACGAGAAGCCGGTCGGTTCCGGGCCGATGACGGAGCTGCGCCGGTTTACGCCGCAGGTCTACGAGCAATGCCGCAACCCGAACTACTGGGATGCCGCCTCGCTGCATGTCGATTGCCTCAGGCTGCCGCAGATCTCCGGCAACGACCAGATGCTTGCCATCCTGCCGGAAGGCAACATGGATTGGATCGGCTCCTTCATTCCGCAAATCGACAAGACCTTCGTTGCCCTCGATCCGGATCATAACGGCTATTGGCAGCCGCCGGCCGAGACCGTCGCCTTCCAGATGAACTTCAAGAGCGGCAATGAAGGCAACCTCGAAGCCTACAAGGACCTGAACTTCCGCCATGCCTTCAGCCTTGCCATGGACCGCACGTCGATGGTCGATATCGCGGGCTTCGGCTATCCCGTCGTCAATGAGCATGCGTCCGGCCTGCCGCCGCGTTTTGAGAGCTGGCACAACAAGGATGCCGAGGGCGACAAGGATGCCTTCATGGGCTTCGATACGGAGAAAGCCAACAAGATTCTCGATGATGCCGGCTACAAGAAGGGTGCCGACGGCTTCCGCGCGACGCCGAGCGGCAAGCCGATCGCCTTCCCGATCATCGTTCCGAATGGCTGGACGGACTGGATCGACGCCGTTCAGATCGCCGTCGAAGGACTGCGTGCCGCCGGCATCAACGCATCCGTCACCACGCCCGAATATGAGCAGTGGCGCAAGCAGATCCTCGACGGCAGCTTCGAGGTCGTCATGAACTCCCGCGCCGATGCCGCAACGCCGTTCCGCGGCTATTACCAGAACCTTTCGACCGCCTATGGCGGGCGCATAACCGGCGCGCCCTCGCGCTATTCGAACCCGAAGCTKGACGCCCTTTTCGATCAGTATCTGAAGGCGACGTCGGAGGACGATCACAAGAAGATCTTCAACGACATCCAGCTGCTGGTCGCCGACGACTTCCCCGTTGTGCCTGTCTTCAACGGGCCGACCTGGTATCAGTTCTCGAGCAAGCGCTTCACCGGCTGGGTCACCGACAAGGATCCCGTCATGAATCCGGAGGATCATGACAATAACCGCATGCGCCTGATGCATCTGCTGCGCCTCACCCCGGTCCAATAAACCTCGCGGGAGGTGCAGACATGCGTGTTTCGAGCCGGCGCCTCGGCGTCTATGCAGTCGCCTTGGCGTTTGCGATCGTCGTGAACTTCATTCTTCCCCGGCTTATGCCGGGGAGCCCCGTCGATGCCATGGTTGCCCAACTCGGCCCGCGGGCAACACCGGCCGCGATCGAGGCGATCAAAGCGCGCTTCGGCGCGGTCGACCAGCCGATGCTTTGGCAATTCGTCGATTACGTGAAGGGGTTGGCGACCCTCGATCTCGGCGTCTCGGTCAAATACTACCCCCAGACCGTCGCCCAGGTTCTCGGCCGCTCGACGCTCTGGACGGTCTTCCTTGTCACCACCGCGATCATCTTTTCGCTCTGCGTCGGCGTCGTGCTGGGCGCGGTTTCGGCCTGGCGCCGCGGCGGGCGCTTTGACACGATCGTCTCGCCGCTTTCCGTGATCATGATTTCGGTGCCGCCCGTTATCGTGGCGCTGACGACGCTGTTCGTCTTTGCGGTCTCGCTGCGCTGGTTTCCGGTCGGCTACGCCTATGATCCGAACCTCGATCCCGCCTTCAATTTCACCTTCGTTGGCAGCGTGTTCATGCATGCCATCCTGCCGGTCCTGACGCTTTCGCCATTCCTGATCGGCGAATTCCAGACGACGATGCGCTCGTCGATGATCTCGGTGCTCGGCGAAGATTACGTGACCATGGGCCGTGCCAAGGGGCTCAGCCACCTTCAGGTCATGTTCGGCTACGGCGCGCGCAATGCCATGCTTCCCGTTTTGACCAACCTGGCGCTGATGCTCGGCGCCGTCTTCGGCGGTTCGATCGTCACCGAGATCGTCTTCAACTATCCCGGATTGGGGCTAACGCTTTATACCGCGAGCATCGCCCGCGATTACCCCGTCATCCAGGGACAGTTGCTGCTGATGACGCTCGCAACGCTCGGCGCCAATTTCCTCGTCGACATCATCTACGGGCTCGTCGATCCGAGATTGCGGGAGGCGGTCTAATGAACTTCGGGCTAAGGTCTGTCCTCAACCAGAAGAAGGCGCTGGCCGGCCTCGTCATCATTGCGGTCCTGTGGCTGATGGCGCTGTTTGCGCCGGTCGTTGCGCCCGGCGAGCCCGGCGCGCGTGTCGGTCGCTCGCATCAGCCACCGTCGATCGAACATGTCATGGGCACGACGAAGATGGGGCGGGATGTCTATCGCCAGTTCGTCTGGGGCGCTCGCAGCTCGCTCTCCGTCGGTTTTGCCACGGGCATTGCCATCACCGTTCTCGGCACGGCCATCGGCCTCATCGCCGGTTATGTCGGAGGCAGAACCGATGCGGTGCTCGACCTTGCGACCAATGCCGTCCTGGTCATCCCGAACATGCCGCTTTTGATCCTGCTCGCCTCCTTCGCCGGCACCGTGGGGCCGATGACCATCATGACGATCATCGCGCTGACCTCCTGGCCCTGGGGCGCCCGCATGACGCGGTCGCAGACGATGGCGCTTCGCAATCGCGATTTCGTCACGGCCTCCCAGATGATCGGAGAGCCGGCCTGGCGTATCATCTTCGTGGAAATCCTGCCGAACCTGACGACGCTGATCGGCATCAATCTCGTCGGCAGCATCATCTACGCCATCGTTGCCCAGACGACGCTTGAATATCTCGGCTTCGGCGATCCCCTGAAAGTCTCCTGGGGCACGATGCTCTACAATGCCCAGAATTCTTCGGCAATCATGGTCGGCGCATGGTGGGATGTCGGCGTGCCGGCGCTCGGCATCGCGGTGACGGGGCTTGGCCTTGCGCTTTTGAATTTCACCTTCGACGAGATCGCCAACCCGCAGCTTCGCTCCGGCCCGGCGCTGACCCGCTGGTTCCGTCTCACCCGCGCCCGCAACCGGGAACTGGAGCTCGGCCGATGAGCGACAATCTTCTGGAAATCGACAAGCTCAACGTCGACTACCTCGTCGACAAGGGAGAGTTCCGCGCCGTGAAGGAGGTCTCTTTCAATATCGGCCGCGGCGAGATCTTCGGGCTCGCCGGCGAATCCGGCTGCGGCAAGAGCACGATTGCCTATGCCATCACCCGTCTTTCCAAGGCACCCGCCTGGATCAGCGGCGGCAGCATAAGGCTCGACGGACAGGATCTCCTGAGGCTGCCGGAACGCGAGTTGCAGACAATCCGCTGGAAGCGCATCGGCATGGTCTTCCAGAGCGCGATGAATTCGCTCAATCCGCTGATGCGGGTCGAGGCGCAGTTCCATGACGTTCTGCGCCGGCACACCGGTTGCTCACATGAGGAATCAAGGACTCGGGCTAAGGAGATGTTCCGCCTTGTCGGCATTCCCACACATCGCATCGGCGATTACCCGCACCAGTTCTCCGGCGGCATGCGCCAGCGCATCGTCATCGCCATCTGCCTGGCGCTGAGGCCCGAGCTTATCATCATGGACGAGCCGACGACCGCCCTCGACGTGGTTGTGCAGCGGGAGATCCTCGAGCAGGTCGTCGATCTGCAGCGGACCTATGGTTTCTCGGTGCTCTTCATCACCCATGACCTGCATCTGATGGCGCAGCTCTGCCAGCGCATCGGCGTCATGCTGAAGGGCGAACTCGTCGAAGTGGGAGACGTGCGCCAGGTCGCAGAGGCGCCGCTGCACGATTACACCCGCAAGCTTTGGAATGCCATTCCCCAGCTTCCAGGCAATCCGCATCACTCGGGAGTCTTGGCATGAAGGCGGAGGCAAATCCTGTTGTCACCGACGCCGTGGTCCGGCTCGAAAATATCCAGCGTAATTTCGGCCCGGTACACGCGTTGAAAGGTGTGTCCTTCTCGCTTTTTCCCGGTCGGGCATTGGCGCTGGTCGGCGAATCCGGCTGCGGCAAGACGACCTGCGCCCGCATCATTGCGCGCTTGGACAAGCCGACGGGCGGCAGGCTGTTTTTCCGCGGGCAGGATCTGACCGCCCGCGGCGAGGCGAAGGATGAGCATCAGTACCGCAGGGCGGTACAGATGGTCTTCCAGGATCCGTTCTCGTCGCTCAACCCGGCCTTTACGGTCAGCCATCATCTGGCGCGGCCGCTGCAATTGCATCGGCAGAGCGGCTCCAGGACGGATCTTGCCGAAGAGATTGCCCGCCTGCTGACAAGCGTCGGGCTGGAGCCCGATTTGACCAGGCAGAAATTCCCGCATGAGCTCTCGGGCGGCCAGCGGCAGCGGGTGAATATCGCGCGGGCGCTAGCCGTTGCGCCGAGCGTGCTGGTGGCCGATGAGCCGACCTCGATGCTCGATGTCTCCATCCGCAAGGACATTCTCCATCTGCTCGCGACAGTGAAACGCGAAAACGACCTTGCCATGCTCTATATCACCCACGACATCGCAACGGCAGCGCACGTGGCCGAAGAGATCGTCGTCATGTTCGCCGGCCAGATGGTCGAATGGGGCGACACCGATACGGTTCTGTCCGATCCGCGCCATCCCTATACAAAATTGCTGCTTTCAGCCGTTCCGGATGGCAGCAGACCCTTCGTGACCGGCGGAAGCGCGCGTTTCCTCGAACAGGCGGAAAAGGTACGTTCGCTCAGCCGTCCTGAATCGACTGTCATCGAGCAGGTCGGCTCCAACCATTTCATGCGCGCACTCGGCGTTTCCAGCTGAAGGATGGCAAAGTGGATTATCTCGTCAACCTCTCCACCCTGCCGCAAGACAAGCAATCGGCCGAACGAATGGCCGGCGAGGGTGTGACGATCCGCCGGGCCCTGCCGCCGGAATTCCGGCTGATCACCGGCTGGATCGCAGAACAATTCGGTCAGGGATGGGCAAGCGAGGCCTCCGTCGCGATGACCCGCCAGCCGCCGAGCTGTTTCATCGCCACACGCGAGCAGAAGCTCGTCGGTTTTTCCTGCCATGAAGCCACGGCGCGCGGCTTCTTCGGACCGACCGGCGTCGACGAAGGCCTTCGCGGGCTCGGCATCGGCCGGGCATTGCTTTTTGCCAGCCTGAACGACCTGAAAGCGATGGGCTATGCCTATGCGATCATCGGCGACGTCGGCCCCTCTGCCTTTTACGAAAAGGCGGTCGGAGCCGTGCCGATCCCCAATTCCGCTCCCGGCATTTACGCCGGAATGCTCAAGAGCTGATTTTCAAAAGGCCCGATCGTCAAAAGGGCCAGATCTTCAAAAGGAAAGAGTGACAATGTCCACATCACGACCGAAAACCCTGCGGCTTGAAACCCTTTGGAAYCCGCCTGCTGATGGTAAGGAGTTTTCCTACGTCCTGCGCCTCAAGAACCTCGGCACCGAGCCGCTTTCGAATTTCTCGCTGTGCGTGAGCGGCCCGGGTCGTGTCGATCCGGCCGGGCGCGTCGAAGGCGCCACGGTTTCGCAGCGGCTGTCGAATTTCACCGAATTCCAGCCGCCGGCCAATTTCGTTCTCGGCGCCGGCGAGACGTGGACGATATCGGTCTACGCGCTGAGCTGGCAGTTCCGCCACTGGACGGACGGCGCGACGAGCGGCTATCTCGCGCTTTCCGACGGCAGCACGATCGTGCTCACCATCGAGCCGACGCGATCTTCGGTCAGCAACGCGCCATTGAAGCGTGGCGCCGAGATCTATCCGGTTCCCGTCAATGCACCTGTTCAGGTGTCGATCATCCCCTGGCCGAACCATATATCCGTCACTTCCCGACGTCCGCTCCCGGCCGGTTTTGCGCCGCAGGCGCAGAGCGCTGCAGGGGAGGCGGCAGCACGCGGCTTCGCAGCGCTGGTCGGGCATCTCTTCGCCGTCGAAGGCATCGTGCGGAGCGAGGCGGAAGGCGCGGTTCCGGTTGCCCTGAAGGATGCCGCCGGGCTCGGGCCGGAGGCCTATCGGCTGAGCTTCGAGGGTGAGACGATCACGATCGAGGCAAGCAGCCAGACCGGCTTCCTCTACGGCCTCGTCACGCTCGGCCAGATCTGGCGCGGTGCAAGGCTGCATCCCGAGGTCTTCCAGTTTCCGGCTTCCGGCGAGATCGTCGATGAGCCGTCAATGGGCTGGCGCGGCCTGCACCTCGACGTTGCCCGCCAGTTCTACGGTGCGGCCGAGGTCAAGAAGCTGGTGGCGGTGCTTGCCTGGAACAAGCTCAACCGCTTCCACTGGCACCTTTCCGACGATGAAGCATGGCGCGTCGAGATCGACGCCTATCCTGATTTGACCGCGGTCGGTGCCTGGCGCGGCCACGGTCTTGCCGTTCCGCCGCTGCTCGGTTCGAGCCCGGCCCGCACCGGCGGTTATTACACCAAGGCTGCCATCCGCGAGATCGTCGCCCAGGCCAAGAGCTTCGGCGTGGAGATCGTGCCGGAGATCGACGTCCCCGGCCATTGCTACGCCATGCTGCAGGCGATCCCGGAGTTGCGTGATCCAGCCGAGGTCGGCAGCTACTATTCAGTTCAGGGCTTTCCCGACAATTGCATCAATCCGGCCCGCGAGAAGACCTATGAGATCATCGAGACGATCCTCTTGGAACTCATCGAGCTCTTTCCGTTCAAGACCATCCATCTCGGCGCCGACGAAGTTCCGCTCGGCGCATGGTCCGGCTCGCCGGAAGCGCTCGAGCGCCTGCGTCGCGTCGCGGGCGACGAGGTTGCCGATGCGCATGCCAAGCGGCTGAACGTCGTGACCAATACCCACGGTGCCGACGACATCCACGGCTCGGGTGCCGCCATCCTGCAGGCGGAGTTCCTGAACCGTGTCCAGCGCTTCCTTGCGAGCAAGGGCTGCATCACCGGCGGCTGGGAAGAGGCGGCCCACGGCGATGTCATCGACAAATCAAAGAGCTATCTCTGCAGCTGGCGCAATGTCGAGGTCTCGGCCGAACTTGCCGAGCGCGGCTACGAAATCGTCGTCTGCCCGGGACAAGTCTACTACCTCGACATGGCGCTCAGGCCCGACTGGGACGAGCCCGGCGCCAGCTGGGCAGGCACCTCCGACGCGGAGAAGCTCTACAATTTCGACCCCATCGGCGGCTGGACGGCAGCGCAGAAACAGAAACTCCTCGGCATCCAGGCCTGCATCTGGTCCGAGCCGATGACGGATCGGGCCGTTTTCGACCGCCTCGTCTTTCCGCGCATTTCCGCACTTGCCGAAACGGGCTGGACGAAGCCGTCATCCAAGTCGTGGGAGCGCTTCAGGGCGCTGGCCGGACTGATGCCGCTGCTCTACGGGCTGCAGCAGTCGTAGCGAGGATCACCCTTGCCATCGCCGGAGGCGGTGATGGCGGGGGATACTGACATCGCTTTCAAGGGGAGTTGTCAGGTGCCGCGGGCAGCTCGCATTCGGGTGCGGCGATACGAATAGGACGGGTTCCAATTTCCGCGCCGGTCGCGCGGTCGATGGTGAGGGGATCGATCTCCGTTCCGGTCTCGGCGTCGAAGAAACGGGTGACTGCACCGCCGCTGCGATGCTTGCGGCCCCAGGCGCCGATTGCAAACAGCACCGGCAGAAAGTCGCGGCCGGCTTCCGTCAGCACATATTCGTCGCGCGGCGGACGCTCGGAATAGCGACGCTTTTCCAGCAATCCTTCCTCGGTCAGCGATGACAGCCGCCCGGTCAGCATTGTCGGGACGATGCCGAGGCTTTTGCGAAATTCATCGAAGCGGGTCAGTCCCGCATGGGCGTCGCGCATGATCAGCATGCTCCACGCATCGCCGACGAGCGCCAGGCTGCGGGCGATCAGGCAGGGCTGTTCGGAAAGATTCTTCATGTCGATATCTTTTTAGTAGTGACTTGCTATCTTTTTGATAGTAACAGAATGCGCATGGATGTTCCACGACAAAAACGAAGGCAGACGTCAATGAGCAAGAGAGAACGCGGCATTGCCCTGGTCACCGGGGCTTCCTCCGGCATCGGGCTGGTGACGGCGAAGGCGCTGAGGCGCAACGGTTACCGTGTGTTCGGCACCAGCCGAAAGCCGATGGCCGACACTGCCGACGGGATCACCATGCTGGTCTGCGACGTCATCGACGATCAATCCGTGCAGAACGTCGTCGACGAGGTTCTGAAACGCACGGGACGGATCGATCTTCTCGTCAATAATGCCGGGATCGGCCTGCTCGGCGGCGCCGAGGAATCGACGACGGCGCAGGCCAAAGCCGTGTTCGACGTCAACGTCTTCGGCACGATGCGCATGACCAATGCAGTGCTGCCGGTGATGCGGCGGCAGCGCAGCGGCCGGATCGTCAACTTGAGCTCGATCCTCGGGCTGATCCCGGCGCCGTTCAACGCGCTTTACGCAGCGACCAAACACGCGATCGAAGGTTATTCGGAATCCCTCGACCATGAAGTGCGCACACAGGGTATCCGCGTCGTGCTCGTCGAACCAGGCGTCACCCGCACCTCCTTCGAGGAGAACATCACGCGCCCCGACCGGCCGCTTGCGGTCTATGATGCAGTGCGCACCGATGCGGAGAAGCTGATGCGCGAAATCGTCTCAAAAGGCGATGCGCCCGAGGTGGTCGCCGCAACCGTCATCCGGGCTGCCAATACGCCATCGCCGAAGAGACGCTACACAGCCGGGAAGGCTGCAGGACAGGTGCGTTTCATCCGCCGCTTCCTGCCCGAATCCTTCGTCGATAAGAGCCTCCGGAAATTTAACAAACTTCCCGGTTGATCCTGGCTTGCCGCATTGTCGGCTCATCACAAAACGAAAGTTCGCCCTCATGAAAGCATTCCTGATCGATCGCTACAAGAAAGGCGGCGCCCTCAGGCTCGGCCAGAGCCCTGAACCGCAGCTACGCGAGAATGACGTCATGGTCGAGATCCATGCCGCCAGCGTGAACCCGCTGGATGCCTAGATCCGGGACGGAGAATTCAAGCTGATCCTGCCTTACCGGCTTCCGTTGGTGCTCGGCAATGATGTCGCTGGTGTCGTGGTCCGGGTCGGCGCCAATGTCCGGCAATTCAAACCCGGCGACGCGGTCTATGCGCGTCCCGGCAAAGATCGCATCGGCACCTTCGCCGAGTATATCGCCATCGACGCTGCCGATATCGCCCTGAAGCCCGCCAATCTCAGTATGGAAGAGGCCGCATCCATTCCGCTTGTGGCGCTGACCGCATGGCAGGCACTGGTCGAGCGCGCCAAGCTGCAGAAAGGCCAGAGGGTGCTGATCCATGCGGGCTCCGGCGGCGTCGGCACCATCGCGATCCAGCTTGCCAAACATCTCGGCGCCCATGTGGCGACGACCGTGAGCACGGCAAATATCGATCTGGTGAAAAGCCTCGGCGCCGACGTGGTGGTCGACTACAAGAAGGACGACTTCGAAAAGGTGCTGAAGGGCTGTGACGTCGTGCTGAACAGCCTCGGCAAGGAGACGCTGGAGAAATCGCTCGCCGTCCTGAAGCCGGGCGGCAAGCTGATCTCGATATCAGGTCCGCCCGATCCCGATTTCGCCCGGGAAAACGGCTTCGGCTGGCTGCTGCAGCAGGTCATGCGTTTCTTGAGTTTAGGCATCAGGCGGAAATCGAAACGCCGGGGGATCGGCTATTCCTTCCTCTTCATGACGGCAAACGGCGCGCAACTCGGCAAAATCACCTCGCTGATCGAGGCGGGCGCCATCCGCCCCGTCATCGACCGGACCTTCCCGTTCGAGAAGACCAACGAGGCGCTGGATTATGTGGAAACGGGACGCGCGAAGGGCAAGGTCGTCATCGCGGTGAAGTGAGGTCTGGAAGGCTGAATAGCCCGGAATAGCCCTCGGTTTAGCCGAGCGGCTTTGCAGGACGTCGAAGCACGGATTGGTTTCGGAAAGGAGAAGTGCTGTCGAGCGACGGGTTTCACTGTCGTTGCCGGTAGGCAGAGGGTGTGACGCCTGTGCCCAACTTGAATGCCCGTGTCATGTGGCTCTGGCTGCTAAAGCCGCRGGCCGAAGCGATCTGCGCGATCGGGTCCATGCCTGATAACATCGATTTGGCGCGCTCGATACGCCGGTGAGCCACCCAGCCATGTGGGGACACACCATAACTTGCCCGGAACATCCGCTGAAAATGAAAGGCGCTGAGCTGCCCGATCGCCGCCAGATCCTGCAAGCGGATTGTCTCACCGAGATTGGCCTCGATATACTCCAGACTCCGGCGCCGCACATGAGGAGCGAGCCCGCCGCTGATCGCGCAGGGACGCATCCCGCCATAACGCGGATCAACGAAGAAATCGTTGATCGTCTGTGCCATCGCTTCTTCAGCCTGCAGATGACTGCCCGCCACGATCGCTTGGGTCATCTGCCGAAGCGTGCGCGCCAAGGCGGGTGCATCTGCGAAGGTCACTTCGGGAAGAACCATGAGCCGAGCATCGCGGTCAAACGTCTCCGCAAACATCCGGCGCATCTCATCATCGGGAACATAGAGATGGACGAATTGGGAGAAGTCGGTGATTTCCCATTCGGACGAGTGCTCCTGTGGCATGATGCACAGGACTCCTGGACGGCCGCGAGCGGCGGGGCTGCCATCCAGACGACGCGTTCCGGCGCCGCCCCTGAGATAAAGACTGAACGTATGACCGTTCGGTCGCTGATAGCTCATCCTGTCGTGTGCATTGCTCCAGATGGCAGCTGATCGCCCGAACCCCAAATCGATGGACTGTGACATCCGCGCAGTGGGAGATGCGGACAAAAACCTGAAAACCGAGGGGTGACTATATTTCACCAATTCTTCCCCACACCTGACCATGCCGCGCGAACAATACCGGCGGACGAGCTGCCTGGCGAGCCGGAAGTCCGGGCAAATCGATTTCATAGCAAGAATCTGCAAGAGACCTGCTCGCGGTTCGCCTATTGGTCGGGAAAACGAGGATCACTCCATGGCAAATGCCGCTCTCTTCATCGCCACCGTCCTTATATGGGGGACGACTTGGATCGCCATTGCGATGCAGGTCGGTCCCGTGCCGGTCTTGGTCTCGGTCTTTTACAGATTTGCGGTCGCAGCAGTGATCCTCGTCACCATCCTGGCCGTCATGCGGCGGCTCAAGCTGCCTGCCTTGCGCGATCAGCCTTTCATCCTTGCGCAAGCGCTCTGCCTGTTCAGCCTCAATTTCATCTGCTTCTACAACGCCGCCGCCTCTATCCCGTCCGGGCTGATCTCCGTGATCTTCTCGCTCGCAACGATCTACAATGCCGTCAATGCGCGTCTCTTCTTCGGCGACCGCATTACCGGCCGCACGCTTCTCGCAGCGGCGCTCGGAGCAACCGGCCTTCTCCTCCTTTTCGGACAGGACGTTGTCGTCGATTTCGATATGGGCACGTTGAAAGGGATCGGGCTCGCAGCGCTTGGCACGCTGTTCTTCTCGCTGGGCAATATGGCATCGCGTCGAAACAGCGCGGTTGGAATCTCACCGCTGACGGCCAATGCCTGGGGCATGACCTATGGCGCGATCGTCCTCCTCGTCCTGATTGCCGTGACGCAAACGCCGATCGTCGCACCGCCCAACATCACCTATCTTGCCGCCATGCTCTATCTCGCGGCAATCGGATCGGTGATCGGCTTCACAACCTACCTCATGCTGGTGTCGCGCATCGGCTCCTCACGCGCTGCCTATGCCACCGTCTTGTTCCCGATCGTCGCCCTGTCGTTGTCGACGGTCTTCGAGGGCTACCACTGGACCGGTCTGGGCCTGATCGGCCTGGCGCTGACGCTTCTCGGCAACGTGGTCATCTTTGCGCGACCTCTGGCCCGTCGCCCGCCGCAGTCAGATGCGAGGCTGCCGGCAGGCGGATGAGGGGCCGGCCCAGGCAATCCTCCCGGGCTGAGATGTGCTAGCCGAGCGGCTTTTGCAGCACGTCGAAGCGCGGATTGGTTTCGGAAAAGATCGGCAGGGCGGCGGCGCCGAGAATTGCCGTATCCTTGCCGGTCATGCCGATCATGACGCGAGGCACCGTCCGCTGCTGGTTGGGATCGATCGGGGTGTGCAGCGGCTCCAGCCGCTCTGCAAGCCGAAGCATCAGCGATGTCGATATGCTGCCGCCAAGCACGATGGTCTGCGGGTCGAAGGCCAGTTCCAGAAAATCGAGGGTCTGCCGCAGCGGTTGGACGGCCTGATCCAGCCAGGTATCGAGACCTTCGCCGCCCTTGGCGATCAGCGCATCGAGATCGTCGGGCGACAGCTCCTCGGCGTTGGCAATGCCCATGAATTCGTAGGCAACGGCCGGCGAGATGTAGCGATCCAGACAGCCGCGCTTGCCGCAACTGCAGAGCTTGCCATGCGGTTCGACGATGATGTGACCGATCTCGCCGGCATTGTTGCGGCTGCCCTTGTAGAGGTGACCGTCGAGGAACATCCCGGCGCCGATGCCGCCGCCGCCGGCGAGGAACAGATAGACGAAGCTGCCCAAACCGCGGGCGACGCCATGCAGGCGCTCGCCGATCGCCGCTGCCGTCGCGTCGTTTTCGACAAGCACCGGCACCTTTACCCGCTGTTCCAGCTCATGCCCGACGGGAAAACCCTGCCAGCCGGGCAGGTTCAGCGGACTGAGCGACGTGGTGCCGCCATCRGCATAGCGGCCGGGCAGGGCCATCCCGACGCCGAGCAACCTGTTCCGGTCGAATGCGAAGGCCTGCTGAAGATCCTCGACGATGGACTGGAGAGCCGGCATCGCCCGTTGCGGATCGGGATGTTCGACGTGGCGCTCGATGCGTGCGCAGACGGCGCCGGAGAGATCCGTCAGAACGCCGCTGGCGCGCTGGCGACCAAGTTCGAGGCCGATCGAATAGGCGCCGCGTGGATTGATGGAGTAGGGGATGATCGGCTGGCCGCGCGCCAGCTTCTGCGCCTCGGCCGGAACGAGAAGGTGCGATCGCTCCAGCTCCTCGACGATGTTCGATACGGTCTGGGCAGTCAGCGCCGTCATCCGGGCGATCGCCGCGCGCGACAAGGGACCATTCGTGCGGACAGCCTCGATCACCACACGCCGGTTGTGAGACTTGGCCTGCTCGAGATTCGTGCCGGAGATTGCCTTCATGTCGCCTTCAAAGGAAATGCAGCATCACCCTTGTCACAAGACGAACACCGATGAAAGCCACATTCTTCACCACGTCCCTGGACGAAAGCATGTCGCGCAAAACTGTGCTGCGGTTTTGCGACAACGACATGCGTAAGAACAAAGACCTAAAGCGCGACAAGCGAATCCGAACGATCGCGACGCGCTTAGCGGGCTTTGCCCCTATGCAAGAGGCCGATGATCGCGATCCCCGACAATCCGGTGACGGCGCTCAGGATCGCGGTTCCCGAATAGCCAGTCACATAGGTGCCGGCGGCAAAGACCAGCGCGCCGATCCCGGCGCTGGCAAAGATATTGACGGAGATCAGTGCGCTGCCGAGGCCCGGCCGGTCGGCGATCAGATCCTGCAGATAGGTGATCGGAATGGTGATGATCGCCGACGCTCCGATGCCAGCAAGCAGGGTGAGCGCATAGAGGTGCCACGGCTCAGAGGCAAAGCCGAGAAGGCTGAGGAACACGGCATAGATGATGGTGCCGGCGGCAAGCGCCGTCATCTGGCCGGCCTTCCGTGCGATCCGCGACCAGACGATGATGAAGACGACTTCCAGCAATGCGACGATGCCGACAAGAATGCCGACGTCGCTCAGCGAACCATGAGCAGCACCGGTGGCGATCAACGGCAGAAGGGCGTCATTGAGATGCAGCGTGCTGGTAATCAGCGCTACCCCACAAATATGCGCCGAGATGCGCGGCGAAACCACCTGGCGAAGCGCGCCGAGATAGCTGAGATGATGAACTGCTGCCATCTCCGTTCCCGTCCGCTTCGGCAGGGCGAAGACGATGATCCCCTGGCAGAGCAGACATGAGATGCTGGCAAAGAGGTAGGCCGGCAGCATGCTCGATGCGCCCGAGAGAACCAGGCCGGTGATGCCGGGGATCAACACCCAGGACAGCGAGATCATGGCGCGTACGCCGGAGTTGGCCGTCACCATGTCGCTTCGGTTCATGCCGTGCATCGCCGCGCGCGCATTGGCAAATAGCAGCGAGTTCAGCGCCCCGTAGATCGGCAGGGGCAGCAAGCCGGCGATGACGAAGACGGCGGCGCTGGGAAAGGCGTAGACCATGCCGTAGCCGACGATGCCGAACAGGCAGGCGCCGATCATCGTCGACCGGTACTCGCCCAACCGGTCGGCGAGATTGCCGAGCAGAATGCTGATGACGACGTTCACCGCCGCGGAGAGGAAACTCAGGAAGGAATAGAGGCCGTCGCTCAAGCCCAATTCGCGGATACCCACGACCGAACGATAGGGAGCCGTCATCGCCCCCGCCATTCCGAAGGTGAAAATAGCGATCATGCTGGCGCGGATCGCCGGATTACGGAAGACGTCGGGAAAAAGTCGGCTCATGCGGTCATCGATCAGAAGTAAGCCGGCTTCACAACCTGCTCCTCTCGTCTTCCTCTGGAGCAATTCCAGGAAAAGTGCGAAGCGGTTTTTCGTCCGGAATTGCGTAAAAACGAAAAGTTAGAGCGGTTCTGCGGTTCCATGAAAAGTTGAACCGCTCCGGATTTCAGTAGTGTTCCGATTGCGAGAAGGTTCGCGCGAGCTCGGCCTGGCCTGCCGTGAGGCCGCAGTCGACAGGCAGGCAGACGCCGGTGATAGAGGCGGCCTGGGGACCGGCGAGGAAGGCCACGGCATTGGCAACATCTTTCGGATCGACGACCCGCTGTAGCGGATACCAGCGGCGTGCTTCCTCGAAAACGTTGGGATTGGCGCTCGCACGGGCTTCCCAGGCCTGCGTCTTCACCGTGCCGGGTGCGACGGCGTTGGACCGGATCCCGAACTTGCCGTATTCCACGGCGACCAGCCGGGTGAAATGCAGAAGGCCTGCCTTGGCGGCGCTATAGGCCGGGTGTCCGAAGACATGCATGCCGTTGACCGAGGCGATGTTGACGACGGAACCCTTGGAAACCGTCAGCATGGGCTCGAATGCGCGGAAACATAAGAATGCCGCTTCGAGATTAAGCGCAACGTCCGCCCGCCAGATCTCGGGCGTCGTGTCGTGCAGGCTGGTGGCGCGGGCAGCACCGGCATTGTTGACCAGGGTTCGAACCACGCCGACGTCGGCGGCGCGTCTTGCCAATTCGGCAATGCTCGTCTCGCTGGTCACATCGCATTGGACGGCGACGAAGCGATTGCCCGGCCCGAGCTTCAATGCCACGGCAGCCGCAGCCTCCGCATCGATGTCGGCGAGCAACACGATGTCGTGGTCATCGGCGAGCCGTGCGGCGATCGCCGCGCCGATATCGCCTGCAGCGCCGGTAACGATGGCTATCGATTGCGTCATTTTCTGTCGCTCCCGTTCATGAACCTCAATCTCCAAGCAATTGCCGGTCGTCGCCGTCGCGGTGAATGACCAGCTGTTGCTTGATGCGCCGTAGCGTGGTCGTCGCCTTTGGCTGAACGGCGTAGGCGACAAGGCTCGACAGGATATCGACCGTCGCGATGTAGGCGATGCGCGTCGAGGTCGGGCGATAGATGTTGCTGCCTTCGGGAAGATCGATCGGCACGACGATCTCGGCAGCCTTGGCAACCGGGCTGTCCGTCTGGGTGAGCGCGATCGTCTTCACCTTGGTCTGGCGGGCAAGCTCGAAGGCCCGCACCAGCTCCATATTGCGCCCCGAGAAGGACGAGCCGATCAACACGTCGCCCGGCTTTGCCGCGGCAGCCATCATTAGCTGCATGCTGTGGTCGGAACTTGCCGTGATGCGAAGCCCGAGACGGAAGAGGCGGTTCTGGAGCTCGTCGGCGATCATCGACGAATTGCCGCCCGACCCGAACGCATAGATCATATCGGCCTTGGCGATATGCGAAACGGCGGCTTCGATCGCGGCAAGATCGAGCGACCGATGCAGGAGAAAGAGCGCATTCTGGGCCTTGGTGATGATATCCTGTGCGACATCGGCCGGATCAGTGCTTTTCGATTCCGGTTTCAGATACCGCACCCCGATATGGGCGGTCCTAGCGAGCTGCACCTTGAAGTCGGAAAAGCTCTCGCAACCGAGCCGCCGGCAAAAACGGGTGACGGTCGGCGGTGATACCTTGGCCCGTTCCGCGAGCTCGATGATCGAGGCATTCACGGCAAATTCGAAATCGTTGACGATGATCTCCGCGATGCGGCCCTCGGAGGGAGAGAGCCGACCCTTGTCTTCCTGCAGCGTTGAAAAGATATCCAAGCCTGTCCCCCCGATGGTTCTCTATTTATCCTTCTTCTTATAGGCCACGCAGTCGATCTCAACCTTGCAATCAACCATCATCGACGATTGCACACAGGCGCGTGCCGGTGGATGTTCGCCGAAATACTCCTGGTAGATCTTATTGAAGGTCCAGAAGTCGCGCGGATCATCGAGCCAGACGCCGACGCGCACGACGTCTTCGACGCCGTATCCGGCCTCGTCGAGGATCGCCAGGACATTGACAATCGTCTTGTGGGTCTGGGCAATGATGTTGCCATCGATGATTTCGCCATCTTCCATCGCAACCTGGCCGGAAACATACAGCCATCCGTCGGCTTCGACCGCCCGCGCGAAAGGCAGCGCCTTGCCGCCGGCGCCCGTTTGAACAGTGCCATAGCGCTTGATGGGCATGCTGAAGTCCTTGCAAATTATTTTCTTGATAAGTTGACAAGTGACCATAGAAAGCAGAATTTGACCAGTGAAAAACACGTTTTATGAAAAGAATTTCAATCCGGGGCAGATATGCGCGACCCTTTCAAGAATCCTTTCCCGTCCGACAGCGCCCGGCACGCTATCTGGGAGATGCTCGTTCCGCGCGATATCGATGCCTTTCTGGCCGCCGATTGGTCGATGGTCGAGCATGACTTTGTGGAAGAGGGTTTCATCGGCATCGACGGCCGAAAGGAAGTCAGCCCCGACAAGTGGCGCCTCGCATTTCCGACGCTGTCGGCCTATCGCCAGGAATGGCTGAGGCAGGCAGAGGATTTCGCCAAACAGAGTTTCGCAGAAGATGCGCGCACGGCGATCTTCACCACGACGACGCTGGACGATATCGAAATCGAAGGCGACATGGCGCTTGTTCGCAAGAAATTCGACGGCGGCATTTCCAAGCCTGACGGCACCCGAGACGTCATGCAATGGCAGACGCTCTATTATTGCAGGCTTCACGAAGGACGCTGGAAGATCTCAGGTTTCACCGGCTACCTGCCGAACCCGATGGGTTGACGCGGGGCCGACAATACGAAGGCCACTTTCTTGCGCATTTTCACGGCAGCACTGGCGACCGAGACCAACACCTTTTCCCCGATCTGCGTGGATCGTCGCGCATTCGAAGCCTCTCTTTATGCTCCGCCCGGCCAGCATCCCGAGACGCCGACGCTCTGCACCGCGCCGATCACCGTCGGAAGGCGCGTCACCCGAGAAAAGGGTTGGGAACTGATTGAGGGAACCGCCACCTGGGCCGATCCCGCAGGCCTCGTCAACCGGGCGACCTACGAGGAATTGCGTGACGAAATCCTCGGGCAACTCAACGCGGCAATGCCTGTCGACGCCGTTGTCATGGGCCTGCATGGCGCCATGGTGGCTGCCGGATACGAGGATACCGAAGGCGATCTTCTCTCGCGCATGCGGGAGATCGTCGGGCCTGATGTCCTCATCTGCGCCKAACTCGATCCGCACAGCCATCTCACCGCAAAACGCGTCGCTGCGCTCGATTTCGCTGTCTATTTCAAGGAGTTTCCGCATACGGACTTCGTCGACCGCGCCGAGGATCTCTGGCGCATGACGGTCGAAACGCTCGAAGGCCGGATCAAGCCTGATATGTCGGTGTTCGACTGCAAGATGATCGACGTCTTCCCGACATCGCGCGAGCCCATGCGTTCCTTCGTCGACAAGATCATGCAGATCGAGACGGATGATCCTGACATCCTGTCGATCTCGGTGATCCACGGTTTCATGGTGGGCGACGTTCCCGAAATGGGAACGAAGCTGCTTGTCGTGACGGACAATAAGCCGGAGAAGGGCGCGGCTTTGGCGCGCGAACTCGGCCTCGAGCTGTTTTCGAAGCGCGGCACCTTCATGGTTCCGCAGATCGACGAGAAGGAAGCCGTCACGCGCGCGCTTGCCGCAACCGCTTGGCCGGTTGTCATCGCCGATGTCTGGGATAATCCGGGTGGCGGCACGGCAGGGGACGCGACTGTCATCCTCGGAGAGCTGATCGCCCGCGGCGTCACGAGTGCTGCGATCGGCACCATCTGGGATCCGATGGCCGTCCAGATCTGTTTTGCGGCGGGCGAGGGGGCGGAAATTCCGCTGCGCTTCGGCGCCAAGTCGGCGCCCGGCACCGGCAATCCCGTCGATGGTACCGTCAAGATCGTCAAGCTCGTGAAGAATGCCGAGATGCAGTTCGGCGAGAGCCTTGCACCTTTCGGCGATGCCGCTCATATCGTGCTTGACGGCCTCGACATCATCCTCAATTCGACGCGCGCCCAAAGCTTCGATCCGAGCCTTTTTTCGGCGATGGGCATCGATCCCGCCCGACAGAAGATCCTGGTGATCAAATCCACCAACCACTTCTTCGCGTCCTTCTCGAAGATCGCGGCAGAGATCCTTTACTGCTCCGCCGGAACGCCCTATCCCAATAATCCGGCGACGACGCCGTATCGGCGCGCACCGAAGACCATATGGCCGATCGTCGCCGATCCACACGGACTAGAACGCGGAGCCGCCTAGATGCATGACAACCGGTTTGCCGTCGTCGCCAAGGCAGGAGACAGGATCGCCGATCTCTCGACGCCGCGTCCTGTGATCGACGAAGACAGGCTGGCTGCAAACATAGGCCGCGTTCAATCCTATATGGATCAGCATGGGCTGAACTTCCGCCCGCATATCAAGACGCACAAGATCCCGGCTCTCGCCGTCGCGCAGGTTGCCGCGGGCGCCAAGGGCATCAATTGCCAGAAGGTGACGGAAGCCGAAGTCTTTGCCGAAGCCGGCTTCGAAGACATCCTCATCACCTTCAACATCCTCGGACCGCAGAAGCTCGAGCGGCTGGCCAAGTTGAACGAGAGAATTTCGGCCCTCAAGGTCGTCGCCGACAGCGAAGTGACGGTCGACGGGCTCGCGGCACATTTCTCCGGCCACAAGCCGCTGAACGTGCTGGTCGAATGCGATACCGGCGGCAGCCGCTGCGGCGTGCAGACACCGGGGGAGGCGGCCTCGCTCGCCAAGCGCATCGCCGCTGCCGACGGCCTCACCTTCGGCGGCATCGTGACCTATCCGAAACCGCAATCGGCTGCCGCCGTTGAAGCCTTCATCGCCGAGACGCTCGAACAGCTGACTTCGGAAGGCATAACCTGCCCGATTGTCAGCAATGGCGGAACGCCAAGCCTCTTCGAGGCGCATCTCGTCAAATCGGCCACGGAACACCGCGCCGGCACCTATATCTATAATGATCGCCAGATGGTGCGCATGGGCCATTGCACCGAGGACGATTGYGCCATGCATGTGCTGGCGACCGTCGTGTCGCGGCCAAACGCCGACCGCGCCGTCATCGATGCCGGGTCGAAGGCGCTGACATCGGATCTTCAGGGTTTCAGCGATTACGGGCTGATCGTCGGTTATCCCGAGGCGCGGATCAGCAGCCTCTCGGAAGAACACGGCGTGATCGACCTGTCGAACTGCACCGGCCCCCGGCCGCAGATCGGTCAGAAGCTGTTCATCATCCCGAACCACACATGCGTGGTTTCCAATCTGTTCGACACGATGGTCTTCCATCGGGGCGGCATCGTCACCCGCGTCGAGGAAGTCGCCGCCCGCGGCCTCGTCTGGTAGGGGTCGGTTCCGATTGAAGGCGAAGTGGCCCTGATCACCGACGACCGCAGTGATTGGCTGATTGCCCGCGGTCTCGGTATCAGCAAGGATGCAGTCGCTGACATCGCAAGACATGCACGCGGCGGATGATTTCGTTGCGCCAATAACAGACATCAGCTCAGCACCGACGGATGACCGATTTGGGGCGGAAACTGACGGTTGGTTTTCGGCTTCTAAGTATTGAGAGAGCAGCCGTTCCATAGCGCTCGATACGGGACGCAAACCTAGCCCGCAATCAATCGAGATTGCCAGCGCTTCCCAATACCAAACTACCGACGCTGGATTGTTCAAGATCATCGAGTGGCGTGAGTATTTCGGAGACCTGATCGCGCAGCCAAGTGTGTGCACGGGAGGCTGAATTGCGCCGGTGCCAAATCATTGCCAACAGTGTTGGCGGCAAAGCAAAGGGCAGCGGATGAATGGCAAGCCCCTCTGCAATGGCCACTTTCACGGCCATCCGGCGCGGTACAATTCCGACAAGGTTTGTCGCGGCCACAGACCGCAAGACGGCCGTAAAGGTCGGCACCGAGAGGACGACCTCACGTTGCAGGCCCAATGCAGCAAGTGCGGCAGTTTCTCGATCGGGCGCCATCTCGATGACGCGGAAGGCGGCGTGGCGCAGACTGCAATACAGTTCGACGGGCATCGCCGCCGCCGGCGTAACACCGTGCTGGCGTAGAACCGGATGATCCTGCCGCGCAACAACAACGTAACTGGCATGAAAGATCGGTCGCCAATCGACCCAGGGCGAAAAATTGCCCGCAGGCAACAAGATCAGATCCAGCCTGGCTTCTCGTAGGTCGTCCATGGTCTGAAGATTGAGCGAGTCGGTATAGCGCAGCGAAATGCCCGGTGCCCGCTGTTCCAGGTTAGCCATTAGGCCGGGTAGCATCATCTCGGTGAAAAAATCCGACGCTGCAATGCGGAAAGTCTGCACCGCACTCACCGGATCGAAGCTTGCCGGGTTTAAGAGGCGGCTTGAATCCTCAAGCAGTTGCGTCAGCGGCAACACCAAAGCAAGTGCAAATTCGGTCGGGCGCATTTGCTGGCCATCACGCATCAGCAGTGGATCGCCGAAGGCGGCGCGCAACCGCCCAAGGGCCGCCGACACGGCCGGCTGCGATAGGCCAACCCGCTCCCCGGCGCGCACGGTAGACCGTTCGCGCAACAAGGCATCCAGCACTTTCAATAGGTTAAGGTCGAAGGCGGATAAATTCATGGGATCAATTCAGTCGATATAATCATCCAATTTATCACAAGCCCGGCGGTGCGCTATTTCGGGGGCCTTCCGATCAACCAACCACGAAGGTCCCTGTATCATGAACGTATATACCCAGCCACAGCAGTCTCATAGCTGGAACGGCACCACCTATCGCATCCTGTTGTCCTCCGCCGAAACGCAAGGCGCCATGTCCATCGTCCACGGCGTTGCCGGCCCGCTTGAGGGCCCGCCTTCGCACATCCATGAGGCCGAGGACGAAACTTTCCTTGTGCTGGAAGGCGTCATTGATTTCGAACTTGAGGGTACCGTGTTTCGGCGCGGTCCGATGGAGACTGCGCATATCCCACGTGGCAAGCGTCATAGCTTCCGCACCGGTCCCGACGGCGCTGTTTGCATCGCCGTGCTGACGCCGGGTGGCTTTGAAGGTTTTTTCGAAGAAGTCGCCGCAGCCGGTTTTCAAATACCGCGTGACATCGCCGCGGTTGCCGAATGTGCGGCACGCTATGGCTCGCAGTTTACCGGCCCCGGGCTGGCGCAGAGAGGCTGATATGCGTGACATCGCCTTTATCTTTTTTCTCGCGGCGGTCGTGTGTGTCACCTCTGGCATGGTTTGGGGGATCCAGATGGCAATCAGCGAGGACCACTTGCTGGCGCCGGCCCATGCGCATCTCAACCTGGTGGGATGGACGACGCTGGCGTTGTTTGGCCTGTACTACCGGCTGACCCCCACTGCAGCGCGGGGGATACTTCCCCGCGTTCACGCCGGACTTGCCATCCTCGGTGTCGCTCTCATGGTCCCAGGTATTGCCATGGTCATGGCCGGAGGTCCGCCCGCTCTGGCGAGTGCCGGCGCGATACTGACTTTGGCCTCGATGCTGCTGTTTCTGGTGACCGTTGCCCGCCACGGATTTGGTGCAGAGGCGTGACGACTGACCGCGGGCTTCGCAACGCCCGCGGTCAAAAGGCTTGGTTTAGCCTCCGGGCATTATAAGAGAAGGGGACCGAACGCCGCGAGAACTGCCGTCCGATTGCCAGAGGTCCTGTGGCGGCATCACCTGCTGTCTCGCCAGTTCGGGCAAATGTCCGCTTTGCGGGTGCGGCTAAAAAATCTCAATGTCCGACATAAGGGCGCAAAGCGGTCAAGACCGCCGTCGGCCCCTTTGCTGCCGTTCGAGGTCGATCCGAGGAACGTGCGGTATGTGCTAGAATGCGGCCTGAAGGCGGAATGCGACGGACGCACTGCGAGGGACGGTGTGATCGTACCGGAATTCGCGCAACCGAGAGCCCACGTTGTGCTCTTGAAAGGGGAGACGAGGACGATGCCGACACCACAGCAACCCAGTCTAATAGTTCGACAGAAATCCCCACAGAACATCGAGTTTCCGTTTGCGTCGCTCTCCGATTGGCTGATCCCAACCGAGCTGTTCTTCGTGCGAAACCATTTCCCGTCGCCGGACCTCGATGCGCGAGACTGGAGATTGCGCGTTGGCGGGGCGGTGGAGCGGCCGATCGAACTTGACCTCGACAGCATCAAGGCGATGCGGAGCACGACTTTCACCGCCGTCGTCGAGTGTGCAGGGAACGGGCGCGTCTACTATGAGCCGCCGAAGGAGGGGTTGCAGTGGCAGAACGGAGCCGTCGGCAATGCCGCGTGKACAGGTGTTCTTCTGCGCGAGATTTTGGAAATGGCGGGCGTTAAACGAACCGMACGTGAGGTACTTCTCGCAGGCGCCGACAGCGGCGTCGTCGACACAAACAAGAAAACGGCTTCTCCCGGCCCCATCGCTTTTGCGCGCAGTTTACCGCTTGAGAAGGCCATCGCTGACAGCACGATCCTTGCCTATTCGATGAACGAGGAGCCGTTGACGCGCGATCACGGCTACCCGCTACGCGCGGTCGTGGGTGGCTGGTTCGGCATGGCTTGGGTCAAGTGGATCACTGATATCACGGTTGTGGAGCAACCGTTCCTTGGCTACTGGCAGGCGCGCGACTATTTCCGTTGGGAGCGCAGCCTCGGGGAACCCAGGCTGGTCCCCCTTGCGGAGATGGAGGTCAAAGCGCAGATCGCGCGTCCCGTACAGGGGGCGCGTCTCATCGCCGGCCAACCGTACCGGATTTTCGGAGCCGCCTGGAGCGGAGAGGCTGTTATCCGGCAGGTGCAGGTCTGCACCGGAGATGGCAGGGGCTGGCGCGAGGGAAGGCTCCTCGAAACAGAACGTCCCTTTGCATGGCGCTTGTGGGAGTACATGTGGACCCCTGAAGAAGTGGGGCAATATATACTGCGATGTCGCGCGATCGATGGGGCGGGGTGCGTGCAGCCCGAGCTCCAGCGTTCCGACTGCGAGAGCTACGCAGCCAATTGGATCGTTCCGGTGGAGGTTACGGTCGTTCCCGAGCCACAGACGTACGAGGAGGAATTCGTGATCTAATCACCCGCATGGGGTGGAATATGAAGGCCGGCGCAACTCGACCAGCAGGTATCTGGCTGGACCGGCTCAACAATGGCGGAAGGCTGATCCTACCGCTTACCACCGATCTTGGATTTACCAGCAGCAACTGGAGCAACAGGCACCTTCGCGGGCCGGACTCTGCTATCTGCAGGAGATTGTCCAAAGACGTTCGTGGAGTGAGAAGCACCCCGAAATCATGCCGGCGGGCAGCCGTAATTGCTTGGGGTGTCATTCGCGCCTAGCCGAATCCGACCCCTGGCAGGACGAACCGCCGAAACAGGGCCAGTCGGCTCAGGCCGCCGTCGGATTGATCACGTTCATATCGATTTCGGTCAGTTCCACGCGCCGCTCGAAAGCTATGCCCGCCTCGTCGAAGAGGTGGCAATCTGCGGCATTGATGCCGGTTGCAACCGGCACGTCCGCGCGGATGCCGACGCTGCCCGGCAGCATGGCGCAGAAATTTTCGGCCTCTCCGTTGAGCGAGGCGTAAGCGACCGTATTTGCCCCGAGGCGCTCGATAACCGTCGGCGTCACGGTAAAGACGATATCGCCGCCGTTAAGCTGGATATGCTCCGGCCGGATGCCGAGCGTCAAAGCCTTGCCGACAATGCCGTCGCGCGGCGCCACGGGCAAAAGGGCTGTCTGGCCCTGATAATCCACCTCGACGCCATTGGCGCTGACGCTTTTACAGGTCACAGGAAGAAAATTCATTTTCGGATTGCCGATGAAACCGGCGACGAACTGGTTCGCGGGCTTGTGATAAAGCTCCAGCGGCGCCCCCGTCTGGGAGATATCACCGGAATCCAGCACGACGATACGATCGGCCATGGTCATCGCCTCGACCTGGTCGTGCGTCACATAGATCATCGTCGCCTTCAACTGCCTGTGCAGCTTGGCAAGCTCGATGCGCATGTCGGCGCGCAACGCCGCGTCGAGGTTGGACAGCGGCTCGTCGAACAGGAATATCTTGGGTTCGCGCACGATCGCGCGGCCGATCGCGACGCGTTGGCGCTGGCCGCCGGAAAGCATACCGGGTTTCTGCTGCAGCCGCTGTTCGAGGTGAAGGATGCGCGCTGCATTTTCTACCTTGGCCTTGAGCTTTTCCTCTTCCATCCTTTCGACGCGAAGCGGAAAGGCGATGTTCTCGAAGACTGTCATGTGCGGGTAAAGCGCGTAGGACTGGAACACCATGGCGATGCCGCGCTTGACCGGCGGCAGGTCATTGACCCTGATACCATCGATAACGATGTCGCCCGCGCTCGTCGCGTCGAGACCGGCAATCATGCGCAGCAGGGTGGATTTGCCGCAGCCTGACGGGCCGACGAAGACGACGAATTCGCCGTTCTTCACATCGAGCTGCACGCCCTTCAGAACTTCGTAGTCGCCATAGAACTTCTGAACTTTGTTGAGAAAGAGCTRTCCCAAAAATCTGTCTCCACCGGCGGCCTTCGTCGCACATTCGATCATCGTTCCTGCATATTCCCTAAATCGGATTCGATTTAGAGATGAAATTATGCAGCAATTCAAAGTGTTACAGCGTTTCCTTGCGGCTGTGGAACAGACGCACGGCGCTGTAGGGAAGGGATCGCGGKCTGTTGCCGTCCGCGATCCCAGGGGCCCAAAAAGCTTACTTGAACGCCTCGACTTCGCCAGCAGCCTTCTTGAGCGCCGCTTCCGGCTCGGCCTTGCCCGTCACCACGGACTGGATCATCTCGATCATCGAGTTCTGGAAGCCCTTATAGTCGGTGAAGAGCGGCTCGGGACCACCATAGCTGATGCCGTCGATCAAGGGCTTCCAGTAAGGATCCTTGGCGACGAACTCGTCGACCTTGGCTGACGGACGCAGGGGAGTGAGACCGGCGCCGCCCTGCAGTTCGTATTCCGACTGCACGTCGGGCGAGGTGATGAACTTGGCAAATTCCGTCGCCTTGTCCTCGACCCCCGAACCCTTGAAGATCGCCAGGCTGTCGGTGATCAGCAGCGTGCCGGGGCCCTTTGCGTCGGGACCGAGCGGCAGCGTCGTGATGCCCCAGCTGATCTTCGTTTTCTTCAGGCGGTCGGCCGCACCCGAACCTGCCTGGATCATGGCGACCTTGCCGTCGAGGAAGATGGCGCGGACTTCGTTCTGCTCGTAGGCGGTCGGACCTTCTTCGGAGTAKGGAACGATATCCTTGTAGGCCTTCAGCGCAGCAAGAATCTCAGGGCTGTCGAGCGTGACCTTGCCGTCGGCATCGATCACCGCGCCATTATTGGTGTAAACCCAATGCATGAACTGGTGCATCGTATTGTCGAAGGTCTTGGCGGAGAGACCGTAGCCCGGAATGCCGGTCTTTTCCTTGATGGTCTTTGCCATCGCGATTTCTTCAGCCCAGGTCTTCGGCGGCGTCTCGGGATCGAGGCCGGCCTGCTTGAAGAGATCCTTGTTCCAGTAGAGCGCCTTGGTGGAGAAGGCGATCGGAACGCCCCACTGTGAGCCCTCGAAGGTGACCGTGTCGACGATGTGCGGATAGTAGGTCTTCTTCTCGTCGTCTGTCATCGGCACCGGAACGATGAGGTCGTTCTGCGCGAATTCCTTCAGCGTGCGCGAACCGACATAGGCCATCGCCACCGGCGTGCCGGCGGCGGCGAGCGTCGTTGCCTTGTCCTGGCACTGCGCCCATCCGACGACCTCGGGGGCGATCTTCCAGCCTGCGTTCTTTTCTTCCCACTGCTTGATGTATTTGGTGTGGACCGGGTCGATCGTGTCGCCGCAATAGATCCAGCTGATTTCCTTGTCGGCCGCCTGGGCAGTGACGGCGGTCAGTGCCGTCGAACCGAGCAGGGCGAGCGCCATAAGGCCTGTCTTGATGGTAATGCTCACGTCGTGACTCCCATTCTTGTGTTAGCTGTTCACTCGTTTTTTGGTCTTATTGTTTCACCGCACCGGCGGTCAGCCCGCCGACAAGGTAGCGCTGAAGGAAGAAGATGACGACCATTGCCGGCGCGATACCGACGAAGGAAGCCGCCATCAGTTCGTTCCAGATGACCTCCTGCTTGCCGAAGTAAGCAAAGAGCCCCACCGGCAAGGGCATGTATTCGGTCTTCGAGTTGAACGTCAGCGCGAAGATGAATTGCTGGGCGTAAGCGCCGATGAAGGTGGTAATGGCGACGACGATAATCCCCGGCATCGCAATGGGCAGGATGACACGGCGAAGCGTATAGAAATGGCTGGCGCCATCCATGTAGGCCGCTTCGTTGAGTTCCTGTGGAATGCGGATCATGTAAGTGCGCAGCAGCCAGATCGCCGACGGAATCAAGAAGGCGACGCCCGGCACGATCATGGCGAGATAGGTGTTGAGCACGCCGATGCTGCGCATCAGCCGGAAGAGCGGGATCAACAGCACGGCGCCGGAGAACATGTTCACCGTCAGGAACGCGCCGAGCAGGATCCCCATGCCCTTGAATTCGAACTTCGCAAAGGCATAGGCCGCCGGAATGACGAGGCAGAGCACGATCAGCGTGACGATGATCGAGATGAAGAACGAGTTGAAAATATAGCGCCCGAAGCCCGGCACGCTGATCCACATCGTCCGATAGGCTTCAAACGAGCCGTTCTCCGGCCAGAAGCGGTAGGGCGAAGAGAAGAGCYGGCTGAGCGGCTTCAGCGAAACCAGGAAACCTTCGACGAAGGGCGACAGCACAAAGAAAAGAAACAGCGCGATGCCGCAATAGATCAGGATGATTTCCCACCAGCGGTAACGGTCGATCATGGCTGCATTGCTCATGCGCGCTTCTCCGGGTTGAGACGGCGGGTGACGCGGAAATAGGCGAAGCAGAAGAGCGACAGGAAGATGCAGATCAAAACGGCGCGCGCGGCACCTTCACCGTATTTCTTCGAGCCGATCGCGGTCTGATAGGTATCGATGATCATCGTCGTGGTCTCGCCGCTCGGTCCGCCCTGCGTCAGGATCCAGATGATGTCGAACGAGTTGAAGGTGGCGATCAGCGACAGCATCGACATGGTGATGATCGCCGGAACCATCAGCGGCAGCGTGATGCGGCGGAAGCGGTACCAGCGGCCGGCGCCGTCGGTCCAGGCGGCCTCGTAGAGATCCTTCGGAATGGATTGGATCGCGGCCAGGAAGTAGATCGTCACCAGCGGCACGCCGATCCACACGTCGGTGACGATCGTTGCCCAGAAAGCGGTGCTTCCATAGGCGAGGAAGGCGACCGGACCGTCGACGAGACCGAAGCGCTGCAACATGCCTGATATCATCCCGAACTGGCCATTATACATCCAGCCCCACATGAAGATGCCGATCGCCATCGGCACGATCCATGGCGGCATGGTCAAAAGCCGGAACAGCGAGCGGCCGGGGACCGCGGCATTCAGCATGGTCGCACCGAAAGTGCCGATCACCATTTTCAGGGCGACCGAGAAGAATGTCCAGATGAACGTACGGATGATGACTTCTGCAAACCGCTCGTTGAAGATTTTCTCGTAGTTGACCCAGCCGACCCAATTGGTGGTCTTCTTAAGGGATGCATCGGTGAAGGAGAGAATGAAGGTATCGACCAGCGGATAGGCGACGATCGCCAGAACATAGAGCACAGCCGGAAGAAGAAGGATGCAAGCGAAGATGAAGGTGCTTCTTTGAACACTCATCTTGCCGCCCTCCTCAAGCCGCTCTTGCGTGAAGGGCTTCGTCGAAGCGGTCCCAGATGGGACGCAGATCGATGACCGCTTTCTTCATCCTCGCTTCGTCCATCGCCAAGGCGAGGATACCGGCTTCGAGCGCATTCAGCGTGGAAACAGGAAGTTCGAGCCCGGTGCGCACGCTTTCAAGCAGATCGCTCGCCATCTGTTCATCGGCGCCGTAGTGCTGGGAGAGCTCGGTGGCGGCATATTTGTTTTCGACAATCTTGTTGCCGGTCAGCTGTTCGTGAACGTCGAGATAGCCGCGCACGAAATCGCCTTCGGCCATGCCGCGCGAACCCATGATGGCAAAACGGCGGAATTGATCGGGCACATTCAGATTGGTGTGAAAGTTCATGCCGACGCCATTGGCATATTCGACGATCGCCACCTGATAGTCGATGATATCGGCATCGCTGTCGAAGACCTTGTCCGATCCCATCCACCCGCTCGGCTTGCGGTGGAAAAGCTCGAGGTCGTTGATGCCCTCGCGCGCCGGGTCGTTTGCCGGAATGAAGCTCTTGCGGCCACCGAAACTTGCGACGCGTTCCGGCCTTGCGCCGGCGACACCATTGTAAAGATCGAGGTCGTGGCAGCATTTCTCCAGCATGAAGCTGCCGGAATAGCGCTCATAGCGGCGCCAGTCGCGCATGAAGAAGGCACCGTGATAAGGCTCGATATGTTCGGAGGCCTCGATCGACACGATCTGACCAAGCTTGCCCTCGGCCTGGATAGCGCGGAGATCCTTATAAAGAGGAGAATAGCGCAAGACGAGACCGACCATCAGTCGCTCGTGGCCGAATTTTGCCATCAGATGGGCAAGTTCGATGCTTTCAGCGATCGTGGTGACGATCGGCTTTTCGCAGAAGACCTTGAGACCGGCTTGAAGTCCGAGCCTGATGTGGTCGAGATGCAGGTGATTGGGGGAGCCGATCATCAGGAGATCGAGCTTTTCGGAGGCAAGGAGCTCCTCCGGCGAACCATAGGCCTTGCCGACCGAAATTCCCTTTTCCGTCAATCCGGGAAGTCCGGCTGGTTCCGGATCCACATAGCCTACAATGTCGAAGCTGCTATCGATTGCCTTGAAAACATAGCCGAGATAGCCGAGCCGGAATCCTAGCCCGATGATTCCCACTTTCATGCCGATCAAGTTCCCATTTAGTAATTTATTTTCTTTAAGTTGGGACAAAAATCGCGAGGCGTCAATAGAAAACGGGCCTCAAAGCGCGAGCATGAAATTAATTTTCATAGATCGGTAGCCGGCGGTCGATTGCTGGCTGCGACCGGCCGGACGCCGATTGCCAAAGGGAATAGGCCGCATCTCTTGACGCCGGGGCGGCGAATTCAGCGACTGTTGGCGCAGCCAACGATCGCCCCGGCAAGCTCACGCAGAACTCGCGAAATGTTGAAAAGAGCCGCGAGTTTACGTGTGTAGGATAGTGCGAGACCCGAAGGCAAGGAGGAGCCATCATGACCCGCATGACAGCCAAGGATTTCCCTCAGGAACTTCTCGAACTCTACGATTATTACGCGCACGGGAGAATTACCAAGCGCGAGTTTCTCGACAGGGCCGGCAAATTCGCTGTCGGCGGCGTCACGGCAGCCGCCATTCTTGCGTCACTGAGCCCCGACTATGCGCTGGCGACCCAGGTCGAGTTCACCGATCCCGATATATCAGCCGAATACATCACCTATCCCTCGCCAAAAGGAAATGGAGATGTCCGCGGCTATCTCGTCCGCCCTGCAAAAGCCGCCGGCAAAGTCGCGGCCGTGGTGGTCGTTCACGAAAACAGAGGTCTGAACCCCTATATCGAGGATGTGGCGCGGCGCGTGGCAAAGGCAGGCTTCATAGCCCTTGCGCCCGATGGGCTCACGTCGGTCGGAGGCTACCCCGGCAACGATGAAAAGGGGCGGGACCTGCAGCAGAAGGTCGACCCGGAAAAGCTGATGAACGATTTCTTCGCGGCGGTCGAATTTTTGATGCACAGCGATCTCACCACCGGCAAGGTCGGCATCACCGGCTTCTGCTATGGCGGCGGCGTCGCCAACGCCGCGGCGGTGGCCTATCCGGAACTTGCCGCAGCCGTGCCCTTTTACGGCAGGCAGCCGCGCGCCGAAGACGTGCCGAAGATCAAGGCGCCACTGCTTCTCCATTATGCCGGGCTGGACAAGGGAATCAACGAAGGCTGGCCGGCCTATGAAGCTGCGCTGAAGTCAGCTGGAAAGACATTTGAGGCCTACATCTACCCTGACGTCAATCACGGTTTTCACAATGATTCCACGCCCCGCTACGACGAAGCAGCAGCCAAGCTCGCCTGGCAGCGAACGGTCGACTGGTTTACGAAATACCTCGCCTGAGAAGGCTGCCGCCTGAACGATGATGCGGCCGGGGAGGCGTTCCCCGCCGCCTGTCCGTCCCCACGGCTTGTCAAGGCGACTAACGGTCTGCAATCAGGCTCCAGAAGAGATCGTCGCCAGACAGGTTTTCAACATCGGCAAGCTTGCGAAGCTGCAGGAAGAAGGCGCCGGACGCAGTCCGACTTCCCCAGCGCAAGCAGTCGATGAATTTGACTTCACGTTCATGAACGCTCATCGGCGCTTCGAGCGATCCCTTCGCATGCAAGCGGGATTTGTTCAAAATGCGCCCGTCGCGCATCATGACCGTGACGACATGCGGGAGGCGCTCCACGCCTTTTTCCTCATCAGCCGAATAGGACCGCATGTCGATGCGCGGCATGAATTCCCGGATTTCCGGCCGCCCAATCTCCTGCCGTGTAAAATCCGAAAGGCTAAGGGAGCCTTTGAGGAAAGCTGTCGCCAGGCAATACTGCATCGAGAAGCGTGCCTGCATCTCGTCGGCAGGGTCGGGATAAGCGAGGTTGCGGACAGCGGATATGCCGACTTTCGCCTCGATYCTGGCAATGTCGCCCGCCAAAAGCCCATGCTCCTGCTTCAGATCCAGAAGCGCGTCGATTGCGCGATGGGTCGAGGCGCAGCAGGGATGGCGCTTGGTCACCACGCCCCGGCTTTCGATGATATGCTCCTTCTCGAATGTCAGGTCGTCCCAGCCCTTGGCATCATCGCCCCCGAAAAGATCGAGGAAGCCTTGCGGCCGTTCGAGGATATCCGCCCGTCCGCTCATGCCCGCAAGCGCCATGCGCGCCGCGTCCACGGCATTGCGCGCTGCAATGCCGGCATGAAGCGGTTTGGCGCTCGTGCCGAATTGCCCTTTCGGGCCGCAGGCGAAGCTCGTCGCGAGGCTCATCGCCGCGGTTAGGCTCTCTTCGTCGGCGCCGAGAAGCCGTGCCACGCCAGCCGCGGCCCCGATGCTGCCGACCGTCGCCGTCGCGTGCCAGCCCCTGTTGTAGTGAGAGGGATTGACGCCAAAGCCGACAGCCGCCTGCGCTTCCAGCCCGGCCAGGTAGGCCTCGAGAAACCGTCTTCCGCTTGTCACCTTGCCGCTCGTCAGAACCGCCAGCAGCGCCGGCACCAGCACCGCGGAAGCATGCGCCCTTGCCGGATGGAAATTGTCATCGAAATCGAGCGCATGAGCCGCCGTTGCGTTGATGAGTGCGGCGAAAGAGGGCGAGGCGGAGCCGCCGGTGATGAGCCGCGCTTTGCCGCCTCCGGCGATTTCCCGGTCGAAGGCGCGGGTGAGCGCAGCAACGCTTTCATCGCCACTGCCTGCAATCATGCAGCCGATCGTGTCCACCACAGCATCTCTTGCCCGGTCCATGGCGACGTTCGAGAACGTCGTTCGCGACAGGACCTGTTCCGCGATCTTCCGGAGAATGGTGGCCATTGACGAAAGTCTTTCCGTGAGTTTGGTTCTCAGCGGAAAATGTTCAACTTTCCGCAGGTCCGCAATCTTATGCGGTTTGCGGGTAGGGCTATCGACATTGGAGATAGAATGGCGCGCGACACGAGTGCGGCGATCAGCCTGAAGCATATCGAAGCCTATGACGCCATCGCCGCGACAGGCTCGACGATCGCCGCTTCCGTCGAGCTTGGTATCTCGCAATCGAATGCCAGCCGCTTATTGCAGCAACTGGAAGACTATCTCGGCGTCCGGCTTTTCGACCGGGAAAAGAACCGGCTTCAACCGACCCGCGAGGGGCTGCAGCTCGGCCCGGAAATCCGTGCCATTTCAGACCGGCTGCGCGCCTTGAAAACGGCGGCGATGGAGCTCGAGAGCGGTCGATCGCGCGAGATCATGCTGCGGCTCGCCTTTCCCTCCAGTCTTTCCTCGACGCGCATTCCGAAGCTGGTGAAGTACTTTCTTGCAGCGAATGGTCCGATGCGCGTCGAAGTCGCATCCGGCAGCTATCTGGCAATTGAACGGATGGTGGCCGACGGCGAGGCCGATCTCGGCTTCGCGCGTCTGCCGCTGATGAGCCCGGGATTGAAACAGGAGAAGATCCTGTCGTCGCGGATCATTTGCGTCCTGCACAACGATCATCCGAACGCCGGCAGCCGGCAATTGTCGGTCGGCGATCTGAAGGGGCAGGATCTGATCATGCTGAACAGGGAGCGACCGGTTCGCCATGAGCTGGAGGCGTTGTTCTACAAGGCCGGCATCCGCCAACGCCCCTTGCTCGAAGCGCATTCGGTGGCGAGTGCCTGCGCGCTGGCCGCGCAGGGGCTCGGCATTGCGCTGGTCGGCGAGATCATCGCCCGCGAATATGCGACGCTGCCGCTGCAGTTCATTCCGCTCGAACCGGAACTGCCGGTTGCCTACGCGCTGATCAGCGGCGAGAAATTTCCGATGCCCAAGGCCGCCAGCCTCTTCCTTCAAAGCATTTCGGACTGGGCATGATGACGGTGCCTGAACCGTCCCGGGGGATCGCAAACACATGAATATCAAGCAACTGGAAGTCCTGCGCACGCTTCTGGCGACAGGGTCGACGATTGCCACGGCAAAGACGATGGGGCTCAGTCAGTCCGGCGTCAGCCGCCTCCTGCAGCAGCTCGAGGCGGACCTTTCGATGTCGCTTTTCGTGCGCGACAAAGGCCGTCTCATCCCCACCCCCGAGGCCCTGCTTCTTGCCCGCGATGCCGAAAACATCTTGCTCGCGGTCGATCGGATGTCGGGCCACGCGGAGGACTTAAGAAGCGGCGCCGCCGGCCCGGAGATCGTCCGCATCGGCCTGCCGAGCAGCATGTGGGAGCATTTCGCGCCGGCAATGCTGGCCGATTACATCAGCGATTTCCCAGGTGTGCGGATCGAAACCTTCTTCGAGACGACGACCGCGATCAACAAGCTCGTCGAGCAGCGGGTGATCGATTTCGGCTTTCTGCGCATGGAGGGCGAGAGCGGACCGGGCATCGAGGTCGAGCGCGTCGCCACCGGCGAAAGCGTCTGCGTCGTTCCGAAGGATCATGCTCTTGCGAAACTGGAGGAAATCACGGTCAGGAATTTGCGCGACGTTCCTCTCATTCTGATCGGCCGCCAACGGCCGAACCGCATGGCGCTCGACCAGACCTTCCGACGGGCCGGCATCAAGCAGATCGTCAAGATCGAGACGCATACCAACAGTTCCGCCTGTTCCTACGTCGCGCATGGCCTCGGGGTCACGATCATCAGCAGCTTTTATGCAAATCTCTATCGCCATCTGCCGGTGGTCCACCGTCCTTTCGTGCCACGCGCGACCCAGGAATTCGGATTGGCGAGGGCGGTTGGGACGCCACTCTCGATTGCCGCCCATGCTCTGAGCGATGCCTTAAAGCGACAGATTAAGCTTTCGCAAAAAGACATTTAAAATCAAATTTTTAGCCTGAACTCTTACACCAACGCAGCCGCTTTGGTTGCGGTCATATTCCGCATAGACTTATGACAGAATCGCATAATATTGCGGATATTTCTTCATTCGATCATAGTCTGCAGCAACGAAACCGATGGCGCCGGGTACTGTCCGTTGCCCATCGCGGGGAACAAAAATGCTGAAATTCGTTCTGAACCGCCTGCTGATGGCATTGCCGACGATCGCCCTCGTCTCGGTGACTGTCTTCACGCTGATTCGCTTCATACCCGGCGATCCGGCGGCACTGATGCTGGGCGATATGGCTGAGCCGGAGCAGATCGCGGCGATGCGCTCGGAACTCGGCCTCGACAAATCGCTGCCGCAACAGTTCCTGATCTGGACCGCCAATGTCGTCCAGGGTGATTTCGGCCGCTCGATCGTCAATGACGAGCCGGTTCTGCCGCTCGTCGCATCACGCTTTCTGGTCAGCGCCGAAATCGTTGTCGTCGCCGTCCTTCTGGCGAGCCTCATCGCCGTGCCGGCGGGTGTCATCGCCGCCTGGCGGCAGAACAGTCTGACGGACCTGGCGCTGGTCGGCACGGCCACGATCCTGCTGTCGATCCCGACATTCTGGCTCGGACTCCTGCTTCTGCTTTTCTTCGGCTTGAAACTCGGCTGGTTACCGGTCCTGGGCTATGTCTCGATAGGCAGCAACGTTACCGGCGGCCTGGTCTACCTCGTGCTGCCGATCATGACCCTGGTCATTCACGAGATGGGTGTGTTGATCCGCATGGCACGCGCCTCGACGCTGGAAGTGCTGCGTCTCGACTATATCACCCACGCCCGGGCCAAGGGTCTTTCCGAAAGCGCCGTCCTTTGGCGGCACGCCTTCAAGAATGCCTTCGGCCCGACCTGGACAGTCATCGGTCTGATCCTCGGCAATCTGCTCGGCGGCATTGCCGTCATCGAGACGGTCTTCACCATTCCGGGGCTCGGGCGACTGATGGTCGACAGCATTTTTGCCCGCGATTACCCCGTGATCCAGGGCTGCCTGCTGTTCGTCTCGCTATCCTATGTGCTGGTCAATTTGGTCGTCGACCTGCTCTATCCCCTGTTCGATCCGCGGGTCGTCGCCGAATGAAAAACGTCACGTTCAACGGCTTCATCGGCAGCATTCTGATTGCCGCATTGCTGATCTCCGCTGCGATCGGCCTTTTCTGGACCCCCTATGATCCGATGAAGCTCGGCTTCACGGCACGGCTGGCGGCACCAAGCAGCGCCCACTGGCTCGGAACCGACGAATTCGGCCGCGACGTGCTCAGCCGCCTGATCGTCGGCGCCCGGGCGAGCGTCTGGATCGGCACCTTGACGGTCACATTCGCGACGGTCTGCGGCACGCTGATCGGTCTCGTCAGCGGCTACGCCCGCGGTTGGATCGATGCGGTCATCATGGCCGTCAACAATGCGCTTCTTGCCTTTCCGGGCATCCTTCTGGCGCTGGGATTGCTCGCCGTCTTCGGCGCCAACCAATATGGCATCATCTTCGCGCTGGGCATTGCCTATTCTCCCTCCATGGCCCGCGTTGTCCGGGGTGCCGTCCTGTCACTGCGCGAGCGGGAATTCATCGAGGCCTCCAAGGTGATGGGCAATGGCGAGCTCTACACCATGTTCCGCCATATCCTCCCCAATTGCATCGCTCCGATCACCGTGCTGGCGACCTCGATGTTCGGCTGGGCGATCCTTTCCGAAAGCGCGCTCAGCTTTCTCGGCCTCGGCGTTCCGCCACCGGCACCGACCTGGGGCAACATGCTGGCCGCCGGCCGGCCATTCATCGAGCAGGCGGTCTGGCTGGGTCTCTTCCCGGGCCTGGCGATCGCCCTGACGCTCCTCGGCATCAATCTTCTGGGCGACGCTCTTCGGGACAAGCTTGATCCGCGGATGAGGGGGCTGAAATGACCAATAGAACGCTTTTGAATGTCCGCAACCTGTCGCTTCAGGTCACCGGAACCGGTGTGCAGGTTGTCAAGGACGTCAGCTTCGACATCGCGCCCGGCGAGATCTTCGGCATCGTCGGAGAAAGCGGATCGGGCAAGACGCTGGCAACACGCGCCCTGATCTCGCTGCTGCCGGCGCCCATCAAGGTGATCGGCGGCTCCGTTGCCTACAAGGGACGCGACGTGCTTTCCATGAACGGCGCGCAATTGCGCCAATTGCGTGGTGCAGAAGTCGGTGTCGTCTTCCAGGAGCCGATGACCTCGCTCAATCCCTCGATGACCGTCGGCCGCCAACTCGAAGAAGGGCTGCAGCTGCATACGAAACTTTCGAAGGAAGAGCGGCGCAGCCGGATCCTCGACATGCTGAACCGGGTCGGAATCCACGATCCCGCCGGGGCGCTCACTGCCTATCCGCACGAATTCTCGGGCGGCATGCGCCAGCGCATCATGCTGGCATCCGTCATGCTGCTGAAACCGGCGCTCTTGATCGCCGACGAGCCGACGACCGCGCTCGATGCCGTGATCCAGCGCGATGTCATGGAATTGATGGTGGAGCTGACGCAGGCAGAAGGCACCGCCGTGCTGCTGATCAGTCACGATCTGCCGATGGTTGCCCGCTACACGAACCGCATCGTCGTCATGGAAAAGGGCGTGATCGTCGAAGAAGGGCGCACCGCCGATCTGCTCGACGCACCGCAGCGTGCCTATACGAAGAAGCTGCTTTCCTCCCTGCCGTTCCGCGGAGAGACGCGGACGATCGACAAGACCAAGGCGCCGATGGTTTCGGCGCGGGATATTGTCGTCGACTATGCGGGCCGGCGGTCGCTGATGAAGAAGGCAACGCCGAAACGGGCGCTGCATGGCGTCAGCATCGATATCCACGAGGGCGAAGTCGTGGCACTGGTCGGCGGTTCGGGTTCCGGCAAGACCACGCTCGGCCGCACCATTGCCGGGCTGGTCCGCGAGAGCGAAGGCGATATCCGGTTCAAGGGACGCAGCCGCAACGACGACTGGATGGACTATCGGCTGAATTGCCAGATGGTTTTTCAGGATCCTTATTCCTCGCTCAATCCGCGCATGACCATCCTCGCGCTTGTGGAAGAAGCGTTGCGGCTCGTTCCCGATCTCGACGCCATGGCTAAGCGCAAGCGCGCCCTGGAGACGCTGGAGGAGGTCGGCCTTGGGGCCGACTACGCCGGGCGCTATCCGCATGAGCTTTCGGGCGGCCAGCGTCAGCGCGTGGCGATTGCCCGGGCCATTGCGCGCCGGCCGAAATTCCTGATCGCCGACGAGCCGGTATCGGCGCTTGACGTGACGGTCCGGGCGCAGGTGCTCGAACTCCTGTCCGATCTGCAAAAACGCTACCGCTTTTCCTGCCTGTTCATCAGCCACGATCTCGGCGTGGTCGAACAGGTGGCCGATCGCGTCGTCGTCATGCAGGACGGCCGGATCATCGAAGAGGGCGACCGCGATACGGTTTTCGACAGCCCGAAGGAGGCCTATACGCAAAGGCTTCTCTCGGCCATCCCCGCTCTGGACCACAATGCTCAGGGCGGCGTGATCCTCAAATGGCGCCTGGAGAACTGACATGACGACGATGATTGAATCCGCAAAGCTCGCGGAGCGATTGAACGCGATCTGCGATGCCCAGCCTTTCGTAACGCGCTTCTTGGTGCGTGCGCTTGGCAGCGGCGAAACGATCGGCAGAGGCGCGGACGAGGAAACCCCCTCCGCCAGTACCCGAAAGACATCGATCATGATGGCAGCCCTGAAGGCCGCCCATGAAGGCCGCCTGGATCTGGACGAACCGATCACCTACGAAAAACGTTTCGCCGAGGAAGTGGCGAGCGGGATGTTCCGCTATCTGACGCCCGGTATCGTCATATCGCTGCGCGATGCCATCACCGGCATGATGGTGCTGAGCGACAATGTCTGCACCAAGATGGTGTTCGAAAGGCTGACGCTCGAAGAGGTCGACAGCTATTGCAAGTCGATCGGCATGTCAGGCACCAACCATCGCTTCCTCATCCCGCCCTTGGCGCTGTCGCCCGATCATTCTTTGAAAGCCGTCACCACGACGACGGCGCGGGATCAGGTCTATCTGCTGCAGACCATCCTGGATGCGCAGGATTCGCGGGAAGCCGCAGACCGGCTCGGCTGCTCGCAGGCGCTCAGCGCTTACGCGCTTCAAACCCTGAAGAACCAGATCCTGCGTTATGCCATTCCCTCCCGGCTGCCCTTCGGTGTGCTCGTCGCCCACAAGGGCGGCACGGGAAAGCGCGGCCGCATGAATGCCGGTATCGTCTATCGCGAGGGTTCCCCCTTCTACATCATCGCCGCCTATACCGACGAGGTGCCGCAGGAAATGCCGGACGGCACCCCTGGCTACACGGTCGCGCTTGAAACCATCGGCAGGCTTTCGCGCGCCTGCTGGGATGAACTCCGATCCTAACAATCCATAAAAAGAGGGTAGAACAATGCACAAGCTTCTTCTTGCAGGCACCATGTTGATGGCGATGACCGGCGTGGTCGACGCCCGCGACATCGTCGTGGCTCAAAGTTCCGATCTGCGCAGCAACAATCCGGGCGTCAATCGCGACGGCAATACCGATGGCGTCATCCTGCATATCGTCGAGGGACTCGTCGGCTATGCCAACAACGGCGAGGTCAAGCCGCTGCTGGCAAAGAGTTTTGAAGTCTCGGCGGATGGGCTGAGCTACAGCTTCAAACTGCGTGACGACGTCAAATTCCACAACGGCAAGACATTGACCGCCGATGACGTCGTGTGGAACTGGAACCGTTATCTCAAGCCCGAAACGAAATGGACCTGCCTTCCCGACTTCGACGGCAGCGRCTCCGTGCATGTTACGGGGGTCAAGGCAGTCGATGCTTCCACAGTCAGCATCACGCTGGAAAAGCCATCCGCAGTTTTCCTTGGCCTGATGTCGCGCCCTGAATGCGGTTACACCGGGATGATTTCCCCGGAATCGGTCGGCGCGGACGGAAGCTTCATCAAGCCGATCGGCACCGGTCCCTTCAAATGGGATGAATGGAAGAAGGGCGAGTATATCCATCTCGCCAAGTTCGACGATTATGTCTCGCCAGAGAATGACGGCAAGCCCGACGGCATGGTCGGTTCCAAGCGCCCTCTCGTCGATGGCATCAAGTTCATGGTCATTCCCGATGCTTCGACCGTAAAGGCCGGCCTTCAGTCCGGCGTGCTCGACACCGCCGAGATTTCGCCGGATCTCATTCCCGAATTCAAGACGAGCGACACGATGCAGCTGATCGTGGCGCGCAACAACGGCAAAAACCTTTTCTACATCCAGACGCGCGACAAGGTTCTGAGCAATCCCGGCGTGCGTCGCGCCATGGCGATGGCACTCGATCTCGACCAGCTCGTCGAGGCCGCCTCCAATGGCACCGGCGCAGCCAACGGTTCGATGGTTTCGCAAGACTCGCTCTATTTCGACGATGTCCAGAAGGAGCGTCTGCCCTACGACATCGAGGCCGCGAAGAAAGAGCTTGCGACGGCCGGCTACAAGGGCGAGCCGATTACGATCATCGCCAACAAGCGCAGCAACGTGCCAAGCTTCCCGGCCGCGGTGATGGCGCAGGCCATGATGCAGCAGGCAGGTCTCAATGTGCAGATCGAGGTGCTCGACTATGCGACGCAGGTCGATCGCCGCCGGTCCGGCAACTACCAGATCATCTCGCAATCGGTCGCGCCGCGCCTCGATCCGGCGCTGATGTACGGCTTCTATGTCGGCAACAAGGACAAGAACGCTTCCTTGATGTGGGATGACCCGAAGGCCGTCGAGTTGATGAAGGCCGCCTATGCGGAAGCCGACCAGACAAAGCGTCAGGCGATCTTCGACGAGTTTCACACGCTGATGCTCAAGGAAATGCCGGGCATCTTTCTCTATGACATGGTCGATGTCTGGGGCGCGACCAAGAAGCTGAAGGGCCAGCCCGTCTGGCAATCGAATGCCCGTCTTTGGGAAGTTTCGCTCGACAATTGAGCCTGAACTGCCGCGCCCGGTAGGTCGGGCGCCGCCATCCCGCTTCGACAGTCAACAGGAGATCCGGCAGGCAGTCCTGCCGGATCCGGTGCAACACGTCCMTGTGGCGGCAGGACAGACAGCGAGGAAATGCCATGAATCTTGACGCGATCGGCTCCATTGCCGCGACGATCGAAAAGATGAAGCCGGATTATATCGCTCTCAGCGACAGTATCTGGGATTTCGCGGAGTTGAAGTTCGAGGAGCGGCGCTCGTCGCAATTGCTGGCAAGGACACTCGAGGAAAACGGCTTTGCCGTGCGCCGCGGCGTGGCAAGCATGGAAACGGCCTTCATCGGCGAATCCGGCAGCGGCAAGCCGGTGATTGCTTTCCTCGGCGAATTCGATGCCCTGGCCGGAATGAGCCAGGCCGCCGACGTGGCCGAGCCTCTTCCCGAGGCGGCGGGAGCAACCGGTCACGGCTGCGGGCACAATCTGCTTGGCGTCGGATCGCTGATGGCGGCGGTTGCGCTTGCCGGCCACCTCAAGGCGAACAACCTGCCCGGAACGGTGCGCTATTACGGCTGCCCGGGGGAGGAGGGCGGCTCCGGCAAGACCTTCATGGTTCGCGCCGGCGCATTCGATGACGTCGATGCCGCCCTGACCTGGCATCCGGCTCCGTTCAACGGTGTTCGTTCAACGAACAATCTTGCCGTTCTCGAATATTACTATCGCTTCAGGGGTGTCGCGGCACATGCTGCCAACAGCGCCCATCTCGGCCGTTCGGCGCTCGATGCGGTCGAACTCATGAATGTCGGCGTCAATTTCCTGCGTGAACACATGCCGCAGGATTGTCGCGTTCACTACGCGATCACCGACACCGGCGGCAGGGCCGCCAATGTCGTGCAGGCCAGCGCCGAGGTTCTCTATCTGATCAGGGCGCCTGACATGCCACAGGCGCTTGAGCTTGCAGGGCGCGTCGAGAAAGTTGCACGAGGTGCGGCGATGATGACCGAAACCGCGGTCGAGATCGTGTTCGACACCGCCTCGACGAACCTTCTTCCCAACATCACGCTCGAAACGGCAATGCACGAGAACATGGTCACGCTCGGGCCGATAGCCTTCGACGATGCCGACATGGCCTTCGCCCGGAAGATCCAGGAAACCTTCTCGCAGGAAGCGATCAGGAGCAGCATCCGCCTCTACCAGATCAAGGGCGACGTATTCTCCAACGCCAAGGTCGATGGCTCGACGCCCTTGCACACCGGTCTGCGCGATTTCGAGGGACAATCGCATTTCCGGGCCGGATCGACCGACGTCGGCGACGTCAGCTGGGTGACGCCGACCGCGCAATGCTGGGCGCCAGCCTGGGCGATCGGCACCAATCCCCATACCTGGCAGGTCGTCGCGCAGGGAAAAAGCCCGGCCGCGCACAAGGCCATGGCGCATGCGGCCAAGACGCTTGCGACCACGGGGCTCGCATTGATGTCGTCATCCGACCTCCTGGCAGCCGCGACGGCCGAGTGGCGGGAAAAGACCAGTGGCAAAGCCTATGTGTGCCCGATCCCCGACGATGTGATGCCTGCATCGGTTCATAGCCGGTAACTCCGCGCTGAGAACACCGCGCCTAAGAGATGCTGCGGGGGCGGGGGGCCACTCCCCGCCGTCCATCCCTCTCGTGGCTATTGTGCGCCGCTGGCTTTGCGTCGGCGGCTGATCATCATTCCGCCGACGATGAGAACAATTCCGGCCGCGTTCGCCCAAAATGACGCTGGAACGGCGCTGATATAATCAAACGCTACCCCTGTTACCATCTGGCCACCGATGATCAGCAGAGCCGAATTAACCGCACCTATTCGGGCAATGACCCAACTGCCCGCCGCCACGAAAACAACGCCGATGGAACCACCCAGATAGGCATACCAAGGCGCCTCGGCAGCGCCCGCAGGAAGCAGGCCCCCGACAAAGAGACCAAGGCAGGTAAGGACAGCAAAGCCTATGGCATGGTTCCAGAAGGATGCGATCAGCGGCGTGGTGGATATGCTCAACCGCCCATTGAGCTGACGACTGAGGCCGACGAGCACACCGCCCAGGCAAGCCAGGAGAATGAACACCGTCACGCCGCACCTCGGCCAAACAGGATAATGAGTGCAGCCCCCGTGACGACCAAGCCGAGTGCTACGATGTCTCGTGTATCTGGACGCCGCTTTGGCAGACCAAACAATCCCCAACTGTCGGCCGCGACGCTGAAAGCGACCTGGCCTGCCAAACCCAAAGCCAAGGTGCCGGAGAGCCCGAGCGGTGAGTTGACCGCGGTCGAAGTCAGAATGACCGTTGCCGCGCCGGATATCCCACCGAAGTAAGCCCACCAAGGCGCGTTAGGGGCTTTTTCTGGCCTCGGCGTGCGTCGGCGGTGGACCACCAGGAGAAGAACGACGGCTGCTATGATGCCTGTGCCGTGAGCGGTCCACGATGAGAACAGGGGATTCCCATAACGGGCCAACTCCCCATTGAGGTGCACCATGAACGTCAGGAGCCCACCCGTGGCAAAAGCTCCGATGAAATAGATGGGATGCGAATTACGCGCTGCTTCGGTGGTCATTGTAGATCCCGTCAAAGAATCGATTGCGCCCGATATTTTTCAAATTGCCACTAAGGCCATTCATCGGCATTTTCAGCAAGATGATTAGCACCGTCCGATCGACGCATGGTTGGTGTATTTGACAGGCTAAATTCGAGCGATGTCCCATAATGCAAGATGATGCCATGTCCGCGGAACTCGATGGTCCAGACGCCTCCACGATGCCGAAAGCCGGATTGTCGGAAATCCTCGCTCCTGGCCTTTCCGTGGTTTTCTGCGGATTGAATCCGGCTCTATCTGCCGTTCGCGACGGGCATAATTTCTCGAACCCGAGCAACCGTTTTTGGCGGGTATTGCATCTGGCTGGATTTACACCGCGTCTGCTGCGGGCCGATGAAGAGCGCGCGCTATTGCAATATGGCTGTGGTCTGACATCGGCGGTTTCACGCCCCACGAAAAGCGCAAGCGAGCTCAAGAGGCAGGATTATCTCAGCGCCGCGCCCGTCCTGGAAAACAAGATACGAAAGTTTGCGCCAGCCAATCTGGCCTTTCTTGGAAAGGCGGCATACGCGGCTATCAGTCTTCGAGCCAATGTTGAATGGGGTCGGCAGCCCGAGGAATTTGCCGGCGCATGCGTCTGGCTGTTGCCAAATCCGAGCGGCCTCAACAGAGCCTTCACCTTGACGACTTTGACCGAACACTATCTCGAACTGAGATTGACGCTGTAGTCATCCTGCGTCGATCTCGAAATTGCGATCATCGTCATTCGGGAGAAATGTCATGGTACGCTTGCTTTCGGTCAATGTGGGCCTGCCACGCGACGTCACCTGGCAAGGCAAGATCGTCAACACTGCCATTTGGAAGACGCCGGTCGACGGCCCGCGCATGGTGCGGCGCCTGAACGTGGACGGCGATGGACAGGGCGATCTGGCTGGCCACGGCGGCGAACGCCGCGCAGTCTTTGTCTATCAGATCGATTCCTATCGGTACTGGCAGGAGCAATTGCGCCGAGACGACTTCGTTTACGGACAGTTCGGCGAGAATTTCACCGTCGATGGGTTGCCGGATGCAGAGGTCTGCATTGGAGACCGTTACCGGATCGGCGGCGCTTTGTTCGAGGTGACGCAACCGCGCGTCACCTGCTACCGGCTCGGCATACGCATGGACGAGCCGGAGATGGCCGCACTGGTGGTCAAACATGGTCGACCTGGTTTCTATTTCCGTGTGCTGGAGGAAGGGGAAGTGCAGTCCGGCGACGAGATCACGAAGGTGGCGTCCGGGCCTGAGGGTATGAGCGTTTTCGAGATCAACGCGCTGCTTTATATGCCGGGTCACCCGCGCGATCAGTTGGAGCGCGCGCTGCGCATCCCGGCGCTGAGCGCAGGCTGGCGTCATTCTTTCGAGGCCCTGCTCAAGCAGGAGCGGAAGGAGGGCGCGACGACAGGAAATGCCGGGCTGACAGCTGCTCCCGGCCTGCCTCCGGCATGGCGCGGGTTCCGCCCGCTGCGTGTGTCGCGCAAGGTGCGCGAAAGCGGCAGCGTGGTTTCCCTCGTGCTCGAACCGGCGGATGGCCAGCCTGTTGCCGCCGCACTCCCCGGGCAGTTCGTGGTGCTGCGGCTCGGACGGGATTCGGCGCCGGCGCTGATGCGCAGCTATTCGCTGTCGGGCGAGCCCAGCGCCACGCATTATCGCGTCAGCGTCAAGCGGGAGGTCCATGGCGCAGCCAGCGGCTACATCGACAACGAGCTGCAGGTCGGCGACATCGTGCAGGCAAGTGCGGCACGCGGCAGTTTCACATTACGGCCAGGCGATACGCCGGTTGTTCTGTTGAGTGCCGGGATCGGAGTGACGCCGGTGCTCGCGATGCTTCATGTTTTGGCCGCCAAAGCATCGACCCGGGAAGTCTGGTGGTTATACGGAACCCGCAACGGCCGCGAACATCCGTTTGCCGAGGAGGCGCGCGGCCTGCTCAAGGCGCTCGCTCACCATCACAGCCACATTTGCTACAGCTCCCCCGACCCCAAGGATCGGCCCGATATCGATTTTGACGCTCGCGGCCATCTTGATGCGCAGGCGCTCAAGTCGCTCAACCTGCCGCGCGATTGCGACGTCTATGTCTGCGGACCATCGAGCTTCATGAGCGATCTGACCCTCGGCCTTGTTGCGTTGGGTATCGCGCCGGATCGCATCCACACCGAGATGTTCGGCGCTGGTCCTGCGATGACCCCCGGCATAGCAGCTTCGCCCCGCCGGCCACCACATTTGCCGGCAGGGCTTCCAGGCTCTGGGCCGATGGTGTCGTTTGCCCGCACGGGTCTCAATGTACGCTGGGAGCCGACATTCCAGAGCTTGCTCGAACTGGCCGAGGCCTGCGACGTGCCAGTGCGATGGTCGTGCCGAACCGGCGTCTGTCACACTTGCGAGACCGGACTTGTGGAGGGCAGTGTGGGCTACCGGCCGGACCCTGTCGATGCTCCGGCGGATGGCAATGTGCTGATTTGCTGCGCAAAACCTAAGGGCGACATCGTGATTGATTTGTAATGCCTGGACGAACGCGCCGACCGTGATTCTTGCTCATGATGCGCGGCGCGGCAATGGCCTGGTGTCGTCACTGCCTTGCAAGCATGGAGGATGCGATGCTGCTCAAGGGCGAACGAACATTCGTGGTGCGGGATATGGGAGGCTTCGTCGCACATCTCAACATGCCGGGCTGGTTGAAGCCGAAGCCGACCGATCACGGCCAAGGCCCTCTCGCCATGGTCGTTGAATCCATCCTCGATCCCGGCCGCTTGATCGCCATGCACGAGCACAGGAATGACGAGATTATTTCCTGGGTGCCCGAAGGTGTCATGCGTCACGACGACAAAGCCGCTGGCCGACTGGTGATCGACCGCGATCATCTGATGGTGATGAATGCCGGAGCAAGCTTTTGGCATTCCGAAGAGACGCTGGCATCCGATCCGCCTCTGCGAATGCTGCAGATCCTCGTTCGCCCTTATGCGGTTGATCTCGAGCCGAAGATCCAGCACGGGCCGATGCCAGCTGCCGCGGCAAACGTGTGGCGACACCTGGTCGGGCCGGAAGGGGAGGGCGCGCCCTTCTATGTCCGCAGCGCAATCGACGTCTTCGACATGCGGCTGGACGCGGGCGTACGGGTGGAATTCCCGCAGAAACAAGGCCGAGATCTCTATTTCTATGTCTTTAGCGGTTCCGTTGTCGTCAATAGGCAGACGTTCGCCGAAGGCGAGCAGGGGCTGCATTTATCGGATGACAAGCTCGAAGTAGAGGCGCAGAGTGCAAGCACGTTGGTCGCGTTTCTGCTCGACCCGAACGCATCTATCACCAGGCAGGGGACTGTCGGCKACCACAAGAAGATCCCGCCGGCAATCATCATTCGCGCGTTCCTGCGATGGAGGAAATTTCGCCATATGTGGCGTCGTCATCTTTCGCATCGCCGCTCGAAGACCGAAAAGGCGATATGAATGGAACAAGGATGCCCTGAATGGGTTTCGAACCTTAGCGTTCAATAGGAGGAGCATTTCATGCCTACGGTTGCCGCCACACCCATCACCCCACCAGACCAGCACGTTGTAACAGCCCGCGAAGCCATCGAGCCGCTATACGAGAAGCTCGAGCTTCAAACGGAATCGCTGGTCCTGTCTGCGGCGCTGGAAGCGGGATGGTCTTCGGATGAGGCAACCGAGGCATTGGCGGCGCTCAGACTGCAGGATGCACTTTCCACCCTTGGACGAACGGACTGACCGAGAAACCGACAAGATCGGCTGCAAGGTTGGCAAAGCACCTTCCGGTTCTATCAGATAGGAGATCAACAAGGCTGGACCTTGGTTGAAAACTTCGCCGATGAATTGTATATGCATATGTATATACACGGGAGTCTGATGTGGCCTATTCCCGACATCAAGAGCCTATTCCCCCGCGGGAGGCGAAGCTTTTCAGATACAACAAGAGTCAGGCTGTGCGAATCCCAGCTGACTTTGAGCTACCCGGTGACCGAGTGATGATCCACCGCGATGGCGATCGCCGAAAGCGGTGTCCTGGGCGCACCTGGACCAAGATGCTTTAAGCAGATTCGAAGACTGCCGCCATGACGGGGCGACTGGTTCGTGTCGCAAGGGGACAGCACACTGTGAACTGACCTTTCCAGGGTTCTCCCTGAAACAGGGAGGTGGGATGATATTACCCCTCGCTCGCCTAAAGTGATTACGAATGGAACGTTGCGCTTGAGGGCGAAAGCGCGCATAAAAACCCTATCGAAGCCAACCTTTCACGGGCGGGCTCCGACTGGAAGTGACCCAGCTTCCGCCCCAACCTGAAAGGACGAACCATGTTTGGCTACGTCCGAACCCGTCATCGAAAACCGTTGGGACTGTCAATCGTCGAGGAAAATTTCGACGGCTCCGCCGCCAAGCGCGGTCACGGTCACCAAACTCTGTCCAGTCTTCGCTTCACAATGTACGGCGAGGGATTCGGAAGCGACAGCGATCTCCTTAAAATAGCAAGAGCCAACTGACCACGCGGCAGTAGGCTTGTCCTTAACAACCGAGTTTCGACTACGGTCGAAAGCAGCGTGGGCTCTGAGTATGGTTCACGCTGTAGTATCCCTGTTAAGTGCGCAGGTCTTTCTCTCGCCCAATTTCAGGTGCGTTTCGACTTGCCGTCCGGACATCACGTCGATGGACAGGTTTGAAAAATCGGGCCGATAGAGCACCGTGGCTGCATAGACCAAGGAGTCGTCAAAAAGCTGCTAATCAGGGAATAAGGTCGATGTGCCCCACAGCCGAAGAACAGCGAATACTAAGACTCATCCTAAAGCGAGCGGACTACGCGACATCGGAAATACAAGCTGCCGACGGTGACTCCCATTTGGTGGAAGTCACTACAATCCGTCGAATTGAAGCGGCAACGATCCCCACCATGAATTATCCAGCCTCCAAACGTCAAAGGTCGAGTTTTGATCTCGCTGCTCTTTCTGCTTGGGAGAGCGAGGGAGGCTCAGTGCGTTCACGAGTGGGAAGAAAACTCGCGAGAAGCCTGCCACAAGGTTGAGGAGCACTACGGGAAATTTTTCGAATTGCACGGCCGGCTAAAACATGGTCGCTAGCTGCGGCATCGACCATTGCAGGAGGTTCGATGAGCGATACCGACATGCCGCCGCTGACGAAAGCGCCGGAGATGTATGTCCATTACTGCGAAGAAGAGGGTCGCACGGAGTGGAGCGGCTGGGGAAACAGCCCGTCCCCAGCTGTGACGACCCGTTGGTGGTGCTTCGCGCATTTCCCGCACAGGTCGTACGAGCAGGAACAGGCGCTCAGGCGTATGATCGAGGCGGCCGAGCGTGGGAATATTATTCAATGATAGTTGAACTGATCATCTGCGCATCGCTAACCGTCGTCGACGGCGACACGGTCAAAATGCGACGGGCAGAACATGCGGCTGTTGGTAAAGCGTTCCGTTCGTCTCAGGCATCGATACATCAGAGATCGGTTCGCACGCAAAGTGCATGAAGGAACGGAAGCTAGCCCTGACTGCCAAGGGAAGGCTGAAGGAGCTGCTGGCTGAAAAGGGCTTGAGGATTGAGTGGAGCGGCGCGGTGGACAAGACCCCCACTCACCGGCCGCCAATCAAGATCTACCGATCGAATAGTGAAGAAATCGGAAAAAGGCTGCTTCAGGAGGGCCACGCCAGGACATGGAACCCGAAGCGACGAAACGACTGGTGTTCACGATCTTTTTGATGCGTTTAGCCATCTAGAGTCAAGAAAGTAGATCGATATCACTAATGATGAGACGTCGACGTCGGCGCGTTGACGTCCAGCGAGTGAAGGCAATCAAACTTGCTGATCAGCAGCGTGACCAGTTCCTCGCGCGTCCTGTGTCCTTGATTATAGAGGTCAAACGCCGCGCTGCAAAGCAGCTGTGTTGATTGTTCCGTTGGCGTGGCGTGATTATGCCGGTACCAGATCCGAACAGCATCCGAAAGCATGTTCACGTCTGCTAGCTGGAGTGAGAGATTGAAGTCCGTCATATCATCCTCCTTGAGCGTCGCAAAAGCTCGCCCGGATCGCGATAAGAAAACCGTAGTGCATCAACCTCCCAAGGCCAACCATCAGTGCGGTTGCGCACAGTTGCAGTCGTGACATGGCACAGTGGCGAATGCGTTGCCGATGCTGTTACTTTGAGCGCGACGGAAAGGCAAAATGGCCAGGCTATCCTGCCCGGCCATGCCGGCTTTGAAGGATTTCGAATGCCCCGCTTCTACTTCAACATTCTGTCTGAAGCAGGATCGCTCGACGACTGGGAAGGAACCGAGCTTGCTGATTTGGATGCCGCTCGCATTGAAGCGGTGCGTGATGCGCGCGCATTGATGAGCAGTGCCGTGCTCCACGGATATGACATTGCGTCAAGAAGCGTCGAGATCAGAAACGAAACAGGCGATATCCTGCTCGTGTTGCCCTTTTCGGAAGCGGTTAAGCGAGTGGGCTAATCTACCTGGCGCAGTGCGGAAGACCCAGCACCTTTTCGTATTCGCGCTCCGGCACTCCATAGCAGCCACCGGCGATTTCGATCAACTTCTCCCTGTCCAGAATTCTAACATTTCCGCGGGTCGATCGGATCGCGTGGACGCCCTCAAGSACGTGTAGTTCATTGGTGACGCCCGAACGTCGGACACCMAGCATCAATGCCAGAAATTCATGGGTAATTGCCAGGTTGTTGCCTTCAAGGCGGTCGTGACACATCAGTATCCACCGAGCCAGCCGTTCATGCATATTGTAGCGGGCGTTCGCAAGCGCCGAATGGGCGAGCTGCAGCACGGTTGTGTGAACATAGCGAAGGAAGAAATCCTTCATCTCGGGATCATCGGCGAGCGCSCGCTGAAACGTCTCCATCGGCACCATAATTCCGGACCCTGCGACTTGCATGAACGTGCGCGTGGGAGTCGTCTCTACTGCCAGGACGACGTGCATGCCGGATGCGCCTTCGGGCCCGATGTGGCCAATTTCCACCACTTCTTCGTCGGTGCTGCTGACAACCATGGATCCCAAGCCTCTTTCCAAGAAGCAGACATGCGTGGTTGGGACGTCGCTAGCAACAAGAACGTGCCTTAATGGAAGGTCGACGCGCTCCATCTCTCCCGAGAGGCGTGCGAAGCCGTCTACGCTCAACAATTTCAGTAGGGTGTTCTCGACCGTCGATTGGTCGAAGTGGTTAGCAGCTCCGCGTGGGGAGTTTGGATGTCAAACCAAACGCCTGTGGGTATGGTGAAAGCTACGGGACGGCCACAGATTTGGCTAAAGGTCCCCAGGAAGTGTGCGTTTATGACCAACCGCACATAAGCCACTGACATTGTGGATCATCAGCGACGATAGACCGGCAACGATGTTCGATACCGACCAAGAGACCTTAGCACATTTTGCCCCGGCATGTGCGCTCATTGCGAAAGGACGAGCGATTGACAATATAAATATCTGCCCTTCGTGGATCGTTGACAGAAGTCGCAATCAATCTCGCCAACCAAGTCAGCGGCAATGCACTTTTCTAACGATTGGTGCGGAATGGTACAGGAACGCTATCGCGCGTGCGTCGTTAGGAAGTCGGATCGCAGGAGAAGGAGACTCAGTCTCCGAGTCTCAGCCACCTCCAACACTCTTGCGATCCGCCCCTCCCAGGGGTTGGCCGCGCAGAGGCAAGGTTTTGGTGGTTCCTCTCACCCGACGCCTTCGGTAACGCTCTGCGCGGTCTCCTGATGCGAAATTCTATTGGCGAGGGAGCAACCGTCGCACCCCCTTGGCCAGCCCGCTTTGCGGTTCGGGAGGAACAACTTCCCTCTCAAGTGGTTAGGGGGCTTTCTTGATGGAGCAAACCATGCCGAAGTATTTTTTCCACGTCCGCAGGAGCGGTGCCTTCAAGGAAGATCCTGAGGGCATTGACCTAGCCACTCCCGAGCTGGCGTTCGAGGAAGCAACGGCCGCCGCCCGCGAAATCATGGCGGAGCGGATCCGCATGGGCGATCCGGCAAACGGAGACACTTTCGAGATTATGACGGAAGACGGCTCGTTGGTCGCAACCGTTCCCTTCCGATCCGCTGTCCGCCTGGAATAGCGCCCTCGCGCAAACGCCTGACCGGTCGCTGCAATGTTGAAACCGTACAGTGTGAAACCCTCTAACGAAAGGGATCTCGTTGACCGTTCAACGTAAGCGCTATCTCGCTCGCACCTTGACCACGATGTTTTGCCGTTTCGAAGACTGCCGCCATGAGGCGGTCGGCGCTTCGCGCCAACACCGGGCGTTCCGACAAGTAGATCATCGCTATTTTCGGGGCCGCATTGATGCCCACCTTGTTCGAGATGCCGTTCAAATGATCACGAAGCCTGTCTTCGACATGCTCGGGACTCCAAACAGCAGCGCATTCTAGGCGGTCTGCCTCTTCAAAGCTAAGCGGAGACTCGGCATTCGCGATGGCATCACGGCTCGGTTCACCGTCGGAATTTGCCACCCGAGTCATCGTGACGCACCTATTCGATTGCTGCTGGTGCTCTCGTCTCCACAGTACGGACCCGACGCCAATCGAGGCCTGCAAACAGCGCCTCGAACTGGGCATGCCCCAAGGTCAGCAGGCCGTCTCTGACGCCCGGCCAGATGAACGTGTGCTCCTCCAGCCGCTTGTAGGCCATCACCAGACCGCTGCCATCCCAATAGATCAGCTTCAACCGGTCCGCTTTGCGCGACCGGAATACGAAGACCGTCCCTGTGAACGGGTCCTTGTGCAGCTCATTCTTGACCAGCGCCGCCAGACCATCGTGACCCTTACGAAAGTCGACTGGCTTGGTCGCCACCATGATCCTTACCCGGTTCGATGGAAAGATCATGCCGGAACCGCGCAGGCACGCGCAACAGCGGCGATCCGGGCGACAGATGCGCCTTCTTCCAATCGGATGGTAATGGAACCGACGATGATCTCGGGGCGACTGGCTTTCTTGATCGGCGGCTCCGAAACGGGCGGATCAACGATCACCGCTGCGAATTCCAGCGCATCCTCAGGCGCAGGCAGAACCAGCTTGCCCTGCCGCGCCATAGTCCGCCAGGTGGAGAGGTGGTTGGGCTTCAACCCATACCGCTCGGCGACCTCATTCACCATCGCGCCCGGCCGCAGGCTCTCCGAAACGATCTGCGCCTTGAACTCGTCCGGCCAGTGCCGGTGAACCTCACGTCCAGACTTCCTGGTCGTGAGAACCTCCAATGTAGTCTCCATGGAGAAACTCCCGTTGCTCATCCACGGAATCCGATCACAGATTATGACGGCGGGGACAATGTGGGAGCGGGACACCGGTTACCGATCGGCTCATTATTGAGCCTGTGCACCGCAAAAACCTCCTGGAGGTTCTCGCCGGTTTGGAGCCGCTTGGTCCTGACGATCAGTTTCCTGATGTAGACGATACCCTGCTTCCTGTGAAGGAAATTGACCTTTGAGCAGGCTTTATATGCTGGACATCAATATCGTGTCGGAGCTTGCTCGAAACCCTAGGGGCGTAGTCGCCCAACGCATCGCCGAAGTTGGGCCCGATGCAATCTGCGTCAGCATTATCACGGCGTCGGATTTGCGCTACGGGTGCGCCAAGAAGGGATCACCGAAACTACTAGCCCAGATTGAAGCCATCCTTGGCAGCCTACCGGTGCTTGCGCTGGATGTGCCCGCCGATGCTGCATACGGAGGCATCCGGGTTGAACTGGAGGCCGCTGGCAAGCCTATCGGTCCGAATTACCTATTCATCGCCGCCCACGCATTTGCCCTCGGAGCGGTTCTGGTGCCGGCGAACGTTGGCGAGTTCATGCGTATTCGCGCCTTGCGGGTTGAAAACTGGTTGGTTTGATGGCCATAAGCCATTTTGGAAATTCAATGTCGATTTGTCCTGGCGTGTTCCTTCTTACCTTGCATCCGGCCTTGCCCTCCGGACCAACCAAAAGAATCATTGGTCACGGATGGAAGATATCGGCCTCGATGTTGAGCGCCGGCGCATTGGATCATCGCGGTCGCGCGCCGCAAACGTCGCTCGACCTACATTAAACCAGATCCCCGACGGCGGCCGTGGAGCAGGCAAATGTCACAGGATTGCGGACAGCCCAAAACCACGCACACGCCTATAGTTCCATCTGTTCCATAAGATAGATTACGCCACTTTTGCAATTATAGGTTGCTAAACTGTAAGCGCGCGAATTCACGGTTGGTGCCGATGTGTAGCTGGGTTCAAATGCCGATTGATAATCGCAGTTCGTAGAGCACGTGATCGCGCAACCGATACCCTTCGGCGAAAATGATTGAACTCACCGATGCAGCTCATCCCCAGTCGTCTCATCACCCCCATAATTTGATGTTTGCTGCACCGTGAAGCTGACTGTGCGATGAAGCATCAGCTTTTCGTAGGCGGGGCGAAAAGCGATTTACGGAACCAGCTTAACGGTCCGGTCATTTTGACCTATATACTGGAACCTGTATAAAAGGGTTATCATATGGAACGTCTTGTCTACGATAACGTCTTCGAGTCACTCGTTGACGACAAGGATGAAGCCGCCGACTTGAGCTTCCGCGCATCGTTGATCTCCGCTCTCGTCGATCTCGTCGAGGATCGCGGTTGGAAGCAAGCGGATGTAGCAGAAGCACTAGGCATCCCACAGCCACGAGTTAGTGAGCTGATGCGGGGGAAGGTTCATCTGTTCTCTGCTGATCGGCTCATAGGCTACCTGGCTCGCCTCGGCGTTCGCTTCAAACCATCCTTTGAACATCCCAGAATCGTCTGTGATGTGGAAATGACAGGGGGCGCCTAACGCGGCCTCAGTCGTCTCACTTCTTCCTTTGCTTCTTTCRCGCGTTCATCTCGGCCATCTTTCTAGCTGACCTTTTCGTAGAGGACGTGACGGCGTAACGGGTGCCCTTCGGCCAAATTGGGATGATCGAACTCACCGATCCGGTTCATCCCCAGTCGTCTCATCAAACCCCAGGAATTGCTGTTTGCGGGCACCGTGAAGCTGACGATGCGGTCAAGCTTCAAATCGTTGAACGCAAAGTCGAGAGACCGTTCTGCGGCCTCGCGCGCATATCCGGCGCCGTGCCGCGACGCTGAAAGCCGCCAACCGATTTCGACTGCCGGCGCAAACGGCAAAGCCGGCGAAACATTGTTGAGGCCGCAGAGGCCGATCAACGCGCCGCTTGCCTTCTCTTCCAGCGCCCAGAACCCCCAGCCATGATCCTCGAAGTGCCGGTCGATACRGTCGAGCATCGCATTCGACTGTTCGTCGGTCAAAGGATTGAGATATCTGACAACGTCGGGCTCGGCATTGATCGCAGCGAAGGGCTTGCGATCTTGCGGTCGCCAGGGTCTCAAAATGAGACGTTCGCTTTCGAGCCTCATCGTCCCTCTGCGATAGCTCCTACCAGAGCGTCATGTGACGGTTGACATCCTTGTAGAGCAGGTAGCGGAACCGGCCGGGGCCGCCGGCATAACATGCCTGCGGGCAGAAGGAGCGCAGCCACATGAAGTCGCCGGCCTCGACCTCGACCCAATCCTGGTTCAGCCGATAGACGGCCTTGCCCTCCAGCACGTAGAGACCATGCTCCATGACATGGGTTTCCATGAAGGGGATCACGGCACCCGGCTCCAAAGTCACGATATTCACGTGCATGTCGTAGCGGACGTCGGCCGGATCGATGAACCGGGTCGTCCCCCAACGTCCGTCGGTATCGGGCATTGCCGAGATGGGGTGCTGGTCCTCATGCGTGAAGATCGCCGGTGGCGGCTCCAGCCCCTCGACCTCCTGAAAGGTCTTTCGAATCCAGTGGAATTTTACCGCAGTCGAGCCGCCGTTTTTCAGGCGCCAGACCGAGCCCGCCGGAAGATAGGCGAACGAACCGGCGCGCAGCGCATGGCTGTTGCCGTCGAGCTCCACGGTCATCTCGCCTTCGACGACGAACAGGACCGCTTCGGCCCGCTTGTTGGGCTCCGGCCGATCGCTTCCGCCGCCGGGCTGAACCTCCATCACATATTGCGAAAAGGTCTCGGAGAAACCGGAAAGCGGCCGGGAGAGAACCCATGCCCGTGTCCCCGTCCAGTGAGGAAGGACGCTGGTGACGATATCGGTCATGACGCTGCGCGGGATGACCGCGTAGGCTGTGGTGAAAACGGCCTTGCTGGAAAGCAGCTCGGTCTGCGGCGGCAGTCCGCCGAGTTTGGAATAATAGTCGTTGTTGTTCATCGGTCCAGATTTCGCGGCATGTGGCACTGCAACTGATTTATGCGCCGCTCACCTTCCAGGCAACTCTTAATTCGGCGCGTGAAGGTCGATGCGCAGCCGCACCGCCGCGTTCCCTTCAGAACTCGACTTCCAACTCGACGATCTCGTCCGGCTCGACCATCGCGCCTTCGGTCCATTCGCCCATCAGCGGCCAGGACAGCACCGTTTCCACATAGGCTTCGAGCTGCGGTTCGAGCTCCACCGCATAGGTGCGGAAGCGGGTGCAGACCGGCGCATACATCGCATCGGCCACGGTCGGATCGGTCCCGAACAGCCAGGGCCCGCCGCTCGCGTCGAGGCATTCGGTCCAGATCGCCTTGACACGCTCGACATCGGGCCGCGCGCCCGAAAATATCTTGAAGCTCGCATGCCGCGCCTTGAGGTTCATCGGCAAGGCCGAGCGCAGGTTATGGAAACCCGAATGCATCTCGCCCGACACCGACCGGCAGCGGGCGCGCGCCGCCCGCTCGGTGGGCCAGAGCCCGGCAGTGGGCACGACCTCATGGAGATATTCGGCAATCGCCAGCGTGTCCCAGACTGTCACCTCGTCATGGGTCAGCCTCGGCACCAGGACCGATGGTGAAAGCAGAAGCAGTTCCTGGCGCGCCTCGTCATCCATCTCCACAAGGACTTCGGCGAAGTCCAGCCCGGCCATCCGGCACAGCAGCCAGCCGCGCAGAGACCATGAAGAGTAGTTCTTCGAGGAAATCGTTAGTGCCGCCTGCGACATCGCGCTCGTATCCTTGTCGGACAATGTTGCTTCTTCCTCGATAATCTTCTCGCATGGCAAGACATATTCCACTAGCATTTTTTGCACCGCCGCATCGATGCGGCAGTGCGGGAGATTTCGGCCCATGCTCTACCAGGCCTATCAGTTCCAGGATGATCTCATCGCGCCGCTCCGCGATCTGGCGCGGCGCCTGCAGATCTTCTCCGCGACAGCGCTCTGGGGATCCGGCAGCGAAATGGGACGGCACTTCGCCGCCGCGCTGGAGATGATCTCACGCTTCGAGATCACCCACCAACGTCCGGATTTCGCGATAGACTCGGTCATGATCGGCAATCGCGTGGTGCCCGTGACCGTCGAGACCGTACTCGACATGCCCTTCGGCGCACTGCTGCACTTTGCAACGGACACCGATGCAAAGCGGCCGCGGGTGCTGGTCGTCGCCCCGCTGTCCGGCCATTTCGCAACACTCCTGCGAGGCACCGTGCAGACCCTGCTGCGCGATCACGACGTCTATATTACCGACTGGGCGAACGCCCGCGACGTGCCGCTGTCGGCCGGACGCTTCGGCATGGACGACTATGTCGATTATATCATGCATTTCCTGGAGGAAATCGGCCCCGGCGCCCATATCCTCGCCGTCTGCCAGCCCTGCGTACAGGCGCTGGCCGCCGTTGCCGTGATGTCGGAAGAGCGGCATCCCGCCACCCCGCGGACCATGACGCTGATGGCCGGGCCGATCGATCCGCGCGAGAGCCCGACCAAGGTCAACGAACTTGCCGTATCGAAGTCGCTCGCCTGGTTCGAGAACTCGCTGATCACGGGCGTTCCCTGGCGTTATCGGGGCGCCGGGCGGCGGGTCTATCCCGGCTTCCTCCAGCTCGTCGCCTTCATGTCGATGAACATGCAGCGCCACCAGGACGCCCATCGCAAGCTCTACGACCATCTGGCGAAGGGCGAGACGGCCGAAGCCGGCAAGATCAAGAAGTTCTACGACGAATATTTCGCCGTGCTCGACCTCACCGAAGAATTCTACATCGAAACCATCGAACGCGTCTTCCAGAAGGCGGAACTCGCGACCGGCGACCTCACCCACCATGGCCGCAAGGTCGACCCGGGCCAGATCCGCAACACCGCGCTTTTGACCGTCGAGGGCGGCCGCGACGACATCTGCGCGCTCGGCCAGACGTCGGCCGCGCACGATCTCTGTCGTGCACTGCGCCCGCATCTGAAGCGCCATCATCTTCAGGCCAATGTCGGACATTACGGCGTCTTCAGCGGCCGCCGCTGGGAGGGGGAAATCTACCCTGTCGTGCGCAACATGATCCTGGCGATGGAATAGCGCCCGTCAGATCCGAAACGCGATGGCAAGTCTACCGATCGGCCATGACCAGGTGGCCTGGCCCGACTTCGCGATAAGACGTGCTCGCAGGCTGATAGTCGACGGCACGCATCGGGCTCTTGATTTCGTCATTCGCCACCATCCGCTTTTCGTGGCGACGGTCGGGATCGGGCACGGGCACTGCCGCAATGAGTTTCTTGGTATAGGGATGCTGCGGATTTTCGAAGACCGCGGCCCGCGGGCCGATCTCGACGATCTCGCCGAGATACATCACCGCCACGCGATGGCTGACGCGCTCGACCACCGCCATGTCGTGCGAGATGAACAGGAAGGCAAGGTTGAGGCTCTGCTGCAGGTCCAGCATCAGGTTGATGACTTGCGCCTTGATCGAGACGTCGAGCGCCGAGACGCTTTCGTCGGCGACGATCACCTTCGGCTGCAAGGCAAGCGCGCGGGCGATGCAGATGCGCTGGCGCTGGCCGCCGGAAAATTCATGCGGATAACGCGCGGCCATATCCGAGGACAGACCGACCTTCACCAGCAGATCGGCGACGACATCCTTTGCCTGTTTCGCGTTGCCCATCTTGTGCTCGAGATAGGGTTCGGCGATCGCCGCACCAACTGTCATGCGCGGATTGAGGCTGGCAAAGGGATCCTGGAAGATCATCTGTACGGATTTGCGCATCTCGCGCAGATCCTTCCTGTCGAGGCCGAGCACCTCCCTGCCCTCGACGAGAACGGAACCGGCCTGCGGCTCGATGAGGCGCATGATGGCGCGGCCGGTCGTCGATTTGCCGCAACCGGATTCGCCGACGAGCGACAGCGTCTCGCCAGCGTGAAGATCAAAAGAGACGTTTTCGACGGCATGCACCCGGCTGGTCAATCGGCCGAACAGGCCGGAATGAATGTCGAAGCGCTTGGTGAGGTTCTTCACCTGCAGGACTGGCGTCACTGCCACCGTATCGGCAACTTCGGTCGGTATGTCCGATTCCCCCGTTGCCGTATTGACCACGGGAAAGCGCAGCGGCCGTGGCCTGCCCTGCATCGAGCCGAGCACCGGCACGGCTGAAAGTAGCGCTCTCGTATAGGGGTGTTTGCCGCGGTGGAAGATATCGGCGGTGGCGCCGCTTTCCACCTGTTCGCCGCGATACATCACCACCGTCCTGTCGGCGATCTCGGCGACGACACCCATGTCATGGGTGATGAAGAGAACGGAGGTCCCCTCCTCGTCCTGCAGCATCTTGATGAGATCGAGGATCTGGCCCTGGATCGTCACGTCGAGCGCCGTCGTCGGCTCGTCGGCGATCAACAGCTTCGGCCGGCTGGCGAGCGCCATGGCGATCATCACCCGCTGGCGCATGCCGCCGGAAAAACGATGCGGATATTCGCCGAAGCGCGAAGCGGCCGAGGGGATGCGGACCTTTTCCAGCAGCCTTATCGTCTCGGCTTTGGCATCGGCCCTGCTCATATCGGAATGGCAAAGCAGTGCTTCGGATATCTGGTCGCCGATGGTGAAGAGCGGATTGAGCGATGTCATCGGCTCCTGGAAGATCATCGCCACCTCGTTGCCGCGCACCTGCCGCATGGCATTTTCCGGTAAGGCCAGAAGGTCGCGTCCGCCGAGCATGACGCGGCCCTCGACGCGGCTGGTATCCGCCTGCAGCAGCCGCATGATCGAGAGCGAGGTGACGCTCTTGCCCGAGCCGGACTCGCCGACGATCGCCACCGTCTCCGCCGGCGCCACCGTAAAAGAAACATCGCGCACGACCGGTTTCCAGACGCCGTCCACCAGAAAGGATGTCGTCAGCCTTTCGACGGAAAGAACGTCGGTCGTCGTCTGGATCGGTTGGGTTTGGGCGCTGGCCATGGCGGTTCCTCTTGCGACGGGTAAGCGGCGGATCAATCCGGCCAGCTCAACGCACCGTCGAAGCGGTGCCTGCTACGATTCTCGATCGGCGTTGCGATGATCTCGTTGGAGGCGCGCGCCTTGTCGAGTTCCTGCGCTAGGCGCTCCGCGACAATCGTCTCTTCGCCCGGGTGCAGATTGCACGGGTCGAGGTAGAAATAGCGGTGCTCCACCTCGTGATCGCGCACGATGATCGGCGGGCTGCCCTTGGCAAGCGCATCGGCCAGATCCCAGGCGGTGATATGGGCTTGCTCGGGATCGACGATCAGGCGCAGCCGATCGAGCGGATTATTGGTCGGATCGGGCTCGATCAGCGCGGTAAGGCCAGGGCGGCCGTCGAGCGTGCGCTTCCACAAGTTGAGATAGCTGGTTTCGCGTTCCCGGATGCCGGCATGGTCGCGGTTTTCCCAGGCTTCGAGCGCTGCCATGACGCCAAAGATGCTCTCCTTGCCGACCTTCATGCCGCGGCCGATGCCCATATTCTGCAGGAAGGCATGGCGCACCAGCTCCTTCCTGCCGGCAACGATGCCCGAGGTCGGGCCGCCGAGGAATTTGTGGCCGGAATAAAGCGCGATATCCGCGCCCTGTTCGAGAAAGATGCGCAGGTCATATTCCGAGGCCGCATCGACGATGACCGGCACGCCCTTGGCATGGGCGATCTCGACGAATTCCTTGAGATTCAACAGGCCGTAGTCGACGACATGGTGGGAGACGACATAGACGGCGGCGGCGGTCTTGTCGGTGATGGCGTTTTCCATGTGGAAGCGATGCGTCGAGGTCGCCTGCCCGACAAGAACGACCTTGCCGCCGGCAAGCCGGATCGCCTGGTCGACCGGGGCGCCGTAACTGACGACATGGCCCATCTGCACCAGCACTTCGTTCTTCTCCGGCACGACATCCGGCAGCCTCTCGATCGCCAGCAGATTATTACCGGTGATTGCGCCGGCGACGGCGAGCGAAATGCCGGCCGAGCAGGAGGCGGTGACGAAGCCCGCCTCGCCGCCGGTCAGCCGGGCGATGACGGCGCTTGCCTTGCGCTGCAGATCGTTGATCTCGACGAAGTGCGGCAGCATCGATGCCATCGCGCTGATCGCTTCTGGAACGACGATCGAGGCGCCGAGGCTGGTCATGGTGCCCGATACATTGATGACAGGGCGAAGGCCGAGCGACGGGCGGATATCAGTGGACATGGAGATCTCCAGGATTCTGGGTCGAAAAACGAAACATGGGGCGGTCGATCAAGTGTGTCGAGTTCCCGTCAGCCGTGCAAGGCGACGATCGCCTCGATCTCGACGGTGATGTTGCCGGGCAGCGAGCCGAAGCCGACGGCCGAGCGGGCATGTTCGCCGGCCGGCCCGAAGACTGCAATCAGCAGATCCGAACAGCCGTTGATGACGCTCGGATGATCCTCGAACTCAGGCACGGCATTGACCATGCCGAGCAGCTTGACCACCCGCTTGACCCGGGTGAGATCACCGAGCGCATCCTGCATGACGGCAAGCAGGTTGATGCCGGTCAGCCGCGCATGGCCATAGGCCTCCTCGACACTGATGCCGGCGCCGACCTTGCCGGCATGCATGAAGCCGTCGGCCTCGCGCGGTCCCTGGCCGGAGAGGTAGAGCATGTTGCCTTCGATTACGTGCGTCACGAAATTGGCGATCGGCGGCGGCGGCGGCGGAAGCGCAATACCGAGGGCGGCAAGCCGTTCGTAAGGCGAGTTCTCGACCTTGCCGGCGGCGGTGGGAAACTGATTCACGCAAACTCCTGTCATGCAATTTTCGATTTAGCGAATTTCGATTGGGCCAACGCTTGGTCGGCGGATTAAAGATCCTTGCGAAGTCTGGGATCGAGCATGTCCCTGAGGCCATCGCCGACCATCTGCAGCGACAGCACGGAGAGGATGATGGCGACGCCGGGAAACAGCGTCATCCAGTCCGCCTGGCCGATATACTGGCGGCCGGAGGCGATCATCGTTCCCCAGGTCGGGATTTCGGGGCTGACGCCGAGGCCGAGGAAAGACAGGCCGGCTTCGGCGAGCATGGCGCTGGCGAAGAGGAACGTCGCCTGCACAAGGATCGGCGACAGCAGATTGCGCAGCACATGCCGCGTCATGATATGGAAGGTCGAGATGCCAAGCGCCCTCGCCGCCTCGACATAGGGCAGCTCGCGAATGACCAGCGTCGAAGCGCGAACGATGCGGGCAAGGCGCGGCGCATAGACGATCGATAGCGCGATGATGACAGTCGTCAGCGACGGGCCGAGGGCAGCAACGAGCGCGATCGCCAGCAGAATATCCGGAAACGCCATCATCGCGTCGATCAGCCGGGCGATCGGCGTATCTAGCTTCTGGAAGAAGCCGGCAAGCAGGCCGAGCGTCACGCCGATCACGGCTGACAAGATCACGACCGCAACACCGACGAGCAGCGACAGGCGGCCGGCGAAGATGGTGCGCGAGAAGACGTCGCGGCCGAACTCGTCTGTGCCGAAGACAAAGGTGCCGCTCGGCGGTTTCAGCCGGTTGACGATGGAAAGCTTCGACGGCGAATAGGGCGCGACAACAGGCGCAAAGACTGCCAGAAGCACGAAGATCGTCAGGATCAGCAGGCCCAAGGCAACCGTCTTGCGCTTCAGCAGGCGCCTGGCGAATTTGCTGCCCTCGCCTTCGGCTGATTTGATTGCAATATCGGCCATCAGTAGCGCACCCTCGGATCAATCAGCAGATAGAGCATGTCGATCGCAAAATTGATCAGCACATAGAGGGCGGCGATGACGAGCAGCGCGCCCTGGATGACGGGGTAGTCACGGCGCAGCACCGCCGAGACGACGAGATTGCCGACACCCGGCAGGCCGAAGACGGTCTCGGTGACGACGGCGCCCGAAATCAGCACCGCCGCCGTCAGGCCGATCACAGTCAGGATCGGGATCAGCGCATTCTTCAGCGCGTGCTTGAGGATGACCCGGCGCTCGACCAGCCCCTTGGCGCGGGCGGTACGGATATAATCGTCGCCGAGCACATCGAGCATCGAGGCGCGGGTGAAACGCAGGATCAGCGCGGAGGAAACGATGCCGAGCGCAAAGGCCGGCAGCGTCAGATGATACATGCGCTCGAAGAAGGTCGAGCCAGGACCGCCATAGCCCGAGACCGGGAAGAGGTTCAGCCTGACGGCGAAGAACTGCATCAGGATCAGGCCGAGCCAGAAGCTTGGAATGCTGGCGGCGAACATCGCGAGCGTCGTTGCCGCCTGGTCGATGAAGGAACCGCGCCGATAGGCGGCATAAATGCCGATCGGCAAGGCGATGATGCTGGCGATTGCGAGCGAAAATAAAGTCAGGAAAAAGGTCGGCTCGGCGCGGTCGAGCAGAGCCGAAGTGACCGGCATGTTGAGGAAGATCGACTGGCCGAGATCACCTCTCAGCATCTGGCCGATATAATAGACATATTGCAGGGCGAGCGACTGATCGAGGCCGAGCCGGGCCCTGAGGTCGGCAATATCCTGCGGCGTCGCATCCGGCCCGAGCATGACGGCGGCCGGATCGCCCGGGGTCACGCGCACGATGACGAAGACGATCGTGACGACGAGAAACATCACGACGATCATGCCGAACAGGCGCTGGAGGATGTAACGTATCATGAATGCCTGGCAAACCTTTGCAGATGCTGCAAAAAAGAAGACCGATACCGGCCAGGGATGGCCGGTATCGGTGGCGATGTTTACTTCTTGATCGAAGCATTCCAGAAATACGGCCACGGAGCCGGATCGACGCCTTCAAGCTTGGTCGATTCCGCCGAAACGGCGTTGAAGTCGCCGATCTTCATGAAGGGGGCGTCGGCATAGATCGCCTTCTGGACATCGGCCCAGAGCGCCACGCGCTTCTTCGGATCGACTTCCGAGGTGAAGGCATCGACGGCGGCCTTGCGGGCCGGCGTATCCCACCAGCCCGGCGAGCTGGTCGAGAGCGAGCCGATGAGGGCAGGCTCCGGCAGGAAGGGGCTATGGGTGATGTAGATATCCCAGAGCTTCGGATCGGTGCGGCGCTGCGTCAGCGTCGCCCAGTCCACAACCTGCATATCGACGGTGAAGCCGGCAAGCTTCAGATATTCGGCGGCGACCTGCGCCATCTTGTAATGGAACTCGTACTGGCGGCTGGTCAGGATGCGGATCGGCTCGCCATTGTAGCCGGCCTTCTTGGCGGCAGCCGCCGCCCCTTCCGGATCGGCGACGTTATAGGCGCCCTCGACGCCGGCATCCGTCGACCAGGCAAAGGTCTTGGGATAGATGGCGCCGTCGAGCGCATAAAAATCCTTGCTGCCGAAAGCCGCGGCCAGCATGTCTTCCATGCTGAGCGCCTGGCGGATGGCCTTGCGAACCTCGACATTCCCAGCACTCCCTTCCTTCGTGTTGAAGACGAAGACGGGATAACCGAAGGGCTTCAGGATGATCGGCTGCGAGGCGGTGGAGGCCTTCAACTTGTCGTAGGATTCCACAGGGATCGAGTCGACATAATCATACTGGCCGGAAACGGCGGCTTCGACGCGGGTGTTCGGATCCGGCACCGGCACGAAGCGGATCTCATCGAGATATTGATGACGGGCGCCGCCGTAACCATTGCTGTCGCCTTCGCGGGACTTATAGCCATCGAAACGGACAAGCTGGATATACTGGTCGGCCTTGCGCTCTTTCAGCATATAGGGACCGGTGCCGATGAAGTCCTTCATCGGCTCGTCCTGCTTTTCCGACGGGATGATGATCGCGGCCGAATTGTTGAAGGCGAGCAGCGAGGTCAGCGGCGCATAGGGCTGCTTCAGCGCAATCTTGACGGTCGCCGGATCGACGGCAGCAACGGATTCGATGAAGCCGGCCACCTGCTTGCCGCGCGAGGCGATCTTCATCCAGCGACCAAGCGAGGCGACGACATCTTCCGAGGTCATATCGGTATTGTCGTGGAACTTGATGCCGGTCCTGAGCTTGATCGTATAGGTTTTGCCGTCGGCGCTGATCTCAGGCAGGCTTTCGGCCAGAAGCGGCGTGACGTTCCAGCTCTTGTCGAAGGTGTAGAGCGTTTCGAAAATGTGCTGGGTGACGATGCCGACCAGATCGGCCGTCGACGACATCGGATCGAGCGTCGGCGGTTCGCCGATCGTCGCGACATTGATGACGCCACCCTTTTCCTGGGCAAGGAGTGTCGAAGGCAGGGCGACGAGCGCAGTGCCGAGAAGGAATGCGACCAGTGTTTTCATGTGATGGCTCCCGTTTAGTTCCACAATTATGTAATTCATCTTTTTGTAACAGAATAGGAGATGGATCGATCCTGTCAAGCACGAGCGACGGATTATGCCCGGGGCGGATACCCGGACGCCGGAAAAATACACAATCTTCGGCTGCGCCCGCCTGCACCACGGCCGCGCATTGTGCCAAGGTGAGGCGATCGCCCTTAGTCAGGCTTCAAGGGAATGGGAGAAGAGGATGAGCATCGATTTCAACGACGGAAAATGGCTGAACGAGCCGGCTCAATGGCGGGCGGCCGACGCAGGTCTCACCCTGACGACCGACGAGAATACCGATTTCTGGCGGGAAACCCATTATGGCTTCACCCGCGACAGTGGCCATTTCCTCGCCTTTCCCACCACCGACGGCTTCACCGCGCAGATCCGCGTCCAGGGCGAATTCCGCACCCTCTACGACCAGGCCGGCCTGATGGTGCGCATCGACGAGAAACGCTGGGTGAAAACAGGCGTCGAGTTCACCGACGGCGAAGCCTTCCTCAGCACCGTCGTCACCGACGGCAAGTCCGACTGGTCCGTGGCGCAGCCTTTCAGGGAATTGGAGGATTTCTACATCCGCGTCACCGTCGCCAACGGCGCGATGCGCATCCAGGCTTCGCGCGATGGCAGTTTCTGGCCGCTGCTGCGGCTCGCCCCCTTCCCGGCTGCCGATCACTACGAGGTCGGACCCACGGCCTGCACGCCTGAGCGCAGCGGATTGGCAGTCTGCTTCTCCGAATTCTCGATTGGGCCGGCAATTACCAGGGATCTGCATGATTTGAGCTAGAAGAGCGTCCTTTCGCGGCTCTACCGAAAGAACAAGATCAAATGACTGCGAGTGCAGCGCAGCACACTTGACAAAGACAAGCTGCCTGTATTTTACTCAAGCCTGYGGAATAGGCAAAAGGCCGGCCGCATTGACATGACTCCGATAGTCTCTGGGCAGTTTCGCCCCATGACGCCTCATCGCTCGATGGGACCAGCGTCGTGGGGTTTTTGATGTGGTCACTTCATGAACGACACGCTGAAAATCGGCATCCTCTATTCGACCACCGGGCCTTACGGCTCGATGGGCCGCGACGCGCGCGACGGCGCCGATTTCGCGATGGCCGAATATGCCGGCGTCGAAGGGCTGGCGATCGAACCCGTCTTCTTCGATCCGCATGCCGATCTTGCCGCCTATCTCGATGGCGCGCGCCATCTTCTGCGCGCCGGCTGCCGCCATATCGTCGGCACGATCACCTCTGCGGCACGCAAGGAAGTCATCCCGCTCGTCGAAAAACATGACGGCCTGCTCTGGTACATGTGCCCCTATGAAGGCTTCGAGGCCAACGAGAACGTCATCTATGTCGGCGGCTGTCCCAACCAGCATCTGCTGCCACTGTTCGAGCACCTGATCCCGCGTTTCGGCGCAAGGCCCTATCTCGTCGGCGCCAACTATGTCTGGGGCTGGGAGATGAACCGGCTCGCCCGCGAACTCATTACCAATGCCGGCGGCGAAGTACTTGGCGAACGCTATCTTCCGCTTGAGGAGACCGCCGTCGAGCGCATTGTCGCCGAGATCGCACAACGCCGCCCGAGCTTCATCCTCAACAATCTGATCGGCCCGTCGAGCTACGCCTTCCTGGAGGCGATCAAGGCCCTCGGTGATCGCGACCCGGCCTTCCGCGCGGAAAACTGCCCGGTGGTCAGCTGCGACCTGATGGAATGCGAGCTCGACGATATCGCCGCCGGAGCTGCTGCCGGCCAGCTTTGCGCCGCTTCCTATTTCGACAGTATCGCGACCCCCGAAAATGCCGCCTTCAAGGCCCGTGTCACTGAGCGTCACGGCGCCGAGCGGCGTGTCTCCAGCGTCTTTGCCAGCGCCTATACGGCCGTCCGGCTCTGCGTCGACGCGATCGTCGCTGCCGGCGGTGACGAGCCCGACGCCGTCCGGCGCGAGCTCTACAATCGATCCTGGCCGACCCCGTTCGGCACGCTTTCGATCGACCGCGAGACCAATCATGCCGCCCTGCCCTTCCATCTCGGCCGGATCAACGCCGACAACGGCTTCGATGTCGTCGCCTCGCGGCCGCCGCTCGCCGCCGACCCCTATCTGACCGGCCGCAACCGCCAGGCATTTCCACGGCTGAGGGTGGTCTCATGAGAGAGACACCCAATTTCACCGGCTGGCAGGCGATGGTCCTGCACCGCGAGGACGGCAACACCGAAAAGCTGATCCGCCAGCTTCGCCTGCTCGGCATCCATGCAGCGCTGCAATGGGCGCCGCTTTCGGCTGCGGCACTGCCCGATCTCGTCATCGTCGATGCCGACCAGGGCTGGGACGATCTGCTGCCCTGGAACGGCGAAACGCCTGCCTGCCCCGTCGTCGCCTTGCTCGGTTCGGAAGCGCCCGGCCGCATCGCCTGGGCGCTCGGACAGGGTGCCGGCGCAATCATCGCCAAGCCGATCGCCACATCGGCCGTCTATCCGGCGCTTGTCATGGCCGTCTCCATTCATCAGGAGCGCAAGGCGACCTCGGAAAAGCTGCAATATCTCGAAGAGCGCGTCCGGCTGCGGCCGCTCGTTCACGCCGCCGTCGAAAAGCTTCAGGCCGCACACGGCATCGACGAGGAGAGCGCTTACGCAATCCTGCGCAATTGCGCCATGCGCCGCCGCCTGCCGATGGAGCAGATATCAGCCTTCATCCTGGCGGGTGCCGAACCCCTGCCGGAGGCGGGCTGATGCATGTCTTGAAACAGATGATCCGCCAGCCGACGGCCCTCTTCGGCCTGATCGTCGTCACACTCGTCATCGGGCTCGCCATCGCAGCGCCGTGGATCGCGCCGTTCAGCCCCGACGACCAGATGTTTGACGGCCTTTCGCTCGAAGGCGCGCCGCTGCCGCCGGGCGGTCCCTATCTGCTGGGCACCGACACGCTCGGCCGCGACCTCTTCTCCCGCCTGCTCTTTGGCGCCCGCACCTCGCTGATCATCGGCCTTGTCGCCAATGGCATCGCGGTGGCGATCGGCCTCTTCGTCGGCATCGTTGCCGGTTATCTCCGCGGACTGCCGGGCAACATCCTGATGCGCTTCACCGATCTGATGATGGCCTTTCCGGCGCTGCTGCTCGCCATCATGCTGGCCGCATTGCTGAAGCCGAGCCTCTGGATCGTCGCCATGGTGATCGCGCTGGTCAACTGGGTGCAGGTCGCCCGCATCGTCTATACCGAGACGCGCGGGCTGGTGGAGCGCGATTTCATCATGGCCGAACGCTCGCTCGGCGCCGGCCATATGCGCGTGCTCTTCATGCATATCCTGCCGCATCTCATGCCGACGGCAATCGTCTGGGGAACGCTCGGCATCGCCACCACCGTGCTGCTCGAGGCCACACTCTCCTTCCTCGGCGTCGGTGTCCAGCCGCCGCAGCCCTCCTGGGGCAACATCATCTTCGAGAGCCAAAGCTATTTCCAGGCTGCACCCTGGCTGGTCTTCATTCCGGGCGCGATCATCCTTCTGACGGCGCTTTCCTTCAATCTGGTGGGCGACGCACTGCGCGACATTCTCGACCCGACCCAGCGCGGGAGGGGCTGATGGCATCACTCATGCTGCGCCGGCTGGCGCAGGCGGCCCTCATCCTGCTCGGCGTCGCGGCAATCACCTTCGTGCTGCTCTACGCCCTTCCGGCCGATCCGGCCCGCATGATCGCCGGCCGCAGCGCCACGGCCCAGACGGTCGCCAACATCCGCCATGAGCTCGGCCTCGACCAGCCGCTGCTGGTCCAGTTCGGCACCTATCTCGGCAACCTGCTGAACGGCAATCTCGGCCGCTCCTATGCGCAGAAAACCGATGTCTGGACGCTGATCGCCGCCCGACTGCCGGCGACATTGACGCTGATGCTTGCCGGCATCTTCGTCGAGGTGGTGCTCGGCCTGACACTCGGCACCATCGCCGCCGTGCGCCGCGGCGGCTTCATCGACCGGCTGGTGATGATGGCCTCCTTTGTCGGCACCTCGGCGCCGCAGTTCCTCGTCGCCCTGCTGCTGCTCTACCTGCTGGCGGCAATGCTCGGCTGGTTTCCGATGAGCGGCTACGGCAGCTTCTCGCATCTCGTCCTGCCTGCCGTAACACTCGGCATCTGCGGCGCCGGCTGGTACGCCCGCATGGTGCGCTCGTCGATGATCGACGTGCTGAACCAGGATTATGTCCGCACGGCGCGCGCCAAGGGCCTTTCCTCGAAACGCGTCATCTTGCGCCATGCGCTGCCCAATGCCGTGCTCCCGATCATCGCCATGATCGGTATCGATATCGGCCAGTTCATGGGCGGAGTGGTCGTGGTCGAGGCGGTCTACGGCTGGCCCGGCATCGGCCAGCTTGCCTGGCAGGCGATCCAGCAGGTCGACATCCCGATCATCATGGGCGTCACGCTGACCTCGGCGCTTGCCATCATCATCGGCAACCTGCTTGCCGACCTCATCGCGCCGGTCATCGATCCGCGTATCCGCACACGCTGACAGCAACCAAAGAAGGGGAACCAAGATGTTCAAACGCTGGCTGCAACAGACGACCATGGCAACGATGGTGGCGCTCGCCCCATTGTCCGTCATGGCTGAGGAAACGCCCAAGCAGGGCGGCGATATCGTCGTCACCTACAAGGACGACATCACCACGCTCGACCCGGCGATCGGCTACGACTGGGTCAACTGGTCGATGATCAAAAGCCTTTATTCCCGCCTGATGGATTATGCGCCCGGCACGCCGAACCCGGTGCCCTCGCTTGCCGAGAGCTTCACCGTTTCGCCCGACGGCTTGATCTATACCTTCAAGCTGCACAAGGGCGTGAAGTTCTCGAACGGCCGCGAGGTCGTCGCCTCCGACGTGAAATATTCGATCGAACGCGCCGTCGACCCGAAGACGCAGGGGCCTGGCGCCGGCTTCTTCGGCGCCATCAAGGGCTTCGAGGATGAAACCGGCGGCAAGACGACGACGCTCTCCGGCATCGAGACGCCGGATGACAGCACCGTCATCTTCAATCTCTCGCGTCCCGACGCCACCTTCCTGCACGTGCTTGCCATCAACTTCGCCTCGGTCGTGCCGAAGGAAGCTGTCGAGGCGGCCGCCGGCGACTTCGGCAAGAAGCCCGTCGGCTCCGGCACCTTCATCCTGAAGGATTGGACGATCGGCCAGCAGCTCGTTTTCGAGCGCAACAAGGATTATTTCGTCAAGGGCGTTCCCTATATCGACAGCTTCAAGGTCGAGGTCGGCCAGGAGCCGCTTGTGGCGCTCTTGCGCCTGCAGAAGGGTGAGGTCGACATTGCTGGCGACGGCATTCCGCCGGCGAAGTTCCTCGAAATCAAGAACYCGGCCGACGGCGCACAGATGATCGTCGACGGCGAACAGCTGCACACCGGCTACATCACGCTGAACACCAAGGTGAAGCCCTTCGACAACGTCAAAGTTCGCCAGGCGCTGAACATGGCAATCAACAAGGACCGCATCACCCGCATCCTCAACGGCCGCGCAACGCCTGCCAACCAGCCGCTGCCGCCGCTGATGCCGGGCTACGACAAGGCCTTCACCGGCTATGCCTATGACGTGGCAAAAGCCAAGGCGCTGCTTGCCGAAGCCGGCTATCCCGACGGCTTCGAAACCGTGCTCTACTCCACCAACACCGACCCGCAGCCGCGTATCGCCCAGGCGATCCAGCAGGATCTGGCCGCTGTCGGCGTCAAGGCCGAAGTCCGGGCGCTCGCCCAGGCAAACGTCATCTCGGCCGGCGGCACGGAAGGCGAAGCGCCGATGATCTGGTCGGGCGGCATGGCCTGGATCGCCGACTTCCCGGACCCGTCCAACTTCTACGGCCCGATCCTCGGCTGCGCCGGCGCGGTTCCGGGCGGCTGGAACTGGTCATGGTACTGCAACGCCGATCTCGACAAGCGCGCCGTTGCCGCTGACTCGATGTCCGACCCGGCAAAGGCAGCCGAGCGTACTGCCGCCTGGGGCAAGGTCTTCACCGACATCATGGCCGATGCGCCGTGGATCCCTGTGATCAACGAACGCCGCGTCGTCGCCAAGTCGCTGCGCATGGGCGGTRCCGACAACATCTACATCGATCCGACCCGCGTCATCAATTACGACGCGATCTACGTGAAGYAATAAGCCCTGAAGAAACAAAGCCTTCCCGGTCCATGCCGGGAAGGCATCATAAAATCGAGGGAGATATGACATGTGCATCGCCTGCACCCACACCATTCACCGCGCCCAGCATAATTTCGGCTGGAACAAGGATTTCGCCCCCGCCGTCGTCGCCAAGCCTGGCGAGACGATCCACTTCGAATGCATGGATTCATCAGGTGGCCAGCTCGGAAGCGACGCCACGCTGGAAACGCTGAACGCGCTCGATTTTGGCAAGATCAACCCGGTTTCCGGCCCGGTCTATATCGAAGGCGCCAAGCCCGGCGATGCGCTGAAGGTGACGCTGCGCAAGTTCATTCCCTCGGGCGTCGGCTGGACGGCCAATATTCCGGGCTTCGGCCTGCTCGCCGATCAGTTCACGGATCCGGCGCTGCATGTCTGGTCTTATGACGCCAACAGCATGATGCCCGCTCTTTACGGTCCGGGCGGGCGCGTGCCGCTGAAGCCCTTCGCCGGCACGATCGGCGTTGCACCCGCCGAGCCCGGCACCCACTCCGTCGTTCCCCCACGTCGCGTCGGCGGCAACATGGACATCCGCGACTTGACGGCGGGCGTGACGCTCTACCTGCCCGTCGAGGTCGACGGCGCGCTGTTTTCGATCGGTGATACCCATGCCGCCCAGGGCGATGGCGAAGTCTGCGGCACGGCGATCGAAAGCCAGATGAACGTCGAAGCGACGATCGAGCTCGTCAAGGACGCCAGGCTGCAGACGCCGCGCTTCACCACGACCGAACCCGTGACCCGCCATCTCGACGGCGCCGGCTACGAAGTCACGACAGGCATCGGCCCTGACCTGATGACCGGGGCGCGCGAAAGCGTGATGCGGATGATCGATCTTCTCGGCGCCGAACATGGCATGAGCGCCGTCGATGCCTATCTGCTCTGCTCGGTTTGCGGCGATCTGCGCATCAGCGAGATCGTCGACCAGCCGAACTGGGTGGTTTCCTTCTACTTCCCGAGGATCGTGTTCGCGTGAACGACGCCATGCCCGCCGCCGCACCGGTGCTCAGCCTTCGCAATCTGAGCGTCGATGCCCGCACCCCCGAAGGCCGCAAGCCGGTGCTCCAGGATGTCAGCTTCGCGCTTGCAAGCGGCGAAACGCTCTGCATTGCCGGCGAATCCGGCTCCGGCAAATCGGTCACCTCGCTGTCGATCATGGGGCTCTTGCCGAAGGCCTCGCTGAAGGTCGCCTCCGGCAGCGTGCTGCTTGGCGAGCGCGACCTGCTCAGGCTTTCCGACCGGGCGATGCGCAGCGTGCGCGGCGGCGATATCGCCATGGTGTTCCAGGAGCCGATGACTTCGCTGAACCCGGTCATGTCGGTCGGCAACCAGCTGACCGAGGCAATCCGCGCGCACCAGGGCAGCGACAATGCCGAGGCGGTGGCACTGAAGATGCTCGATGCCGTGCAGATCACCGAGCCGGCCCGGCGGCTGAAGCAATATCCGCACGAGCTTTCCGGCGGCATGCGCCAGCGTGTGATGATCGCCATGGCGCTCTCCTGTCGGCCGAAGGTGCTGATTGCCGACGAGCCGACGACGGCGCTCGACGTCACCGTGCAGGCGCAGATCCTCAGGCTGATGCGCGAGTTGAAGCGCGAATTCGGCGCCTCGATCATCCTGATCACCCACGACATGGGCGTCGTCGCCGAAATGGCCGATCGCGTCGTCATCATGCAGAATGGCAGGATCGTCGAGCAGGGAACGGCGCTCGCCGTCTTCCAGCGGCCGAAGGAAGCCTATACGCAGCAATTGCTGGCCGCCGTCCCGCGGCTCGGCGCGCTTGCAGGCACCGACTGTCCACCGCGCATCACGCAGCGCGCCGTCGAGACGCTGCATCCGGACCGCACGCCGGTTCTGAACGTGCGCGACCTCACCGTCACCTATGGCAATGCCGCAAGCCGGTTTTTCAAGGGCAAGCCGCCGGTTGCAGCCGTCGACGGCGTCTCCTTCGATATCCTGCCGGGTGAAACGCTCGGCCTCGTCGGCGAAAGCGGCTCGGGCAAATCGACGACGGGCAAGGCCGTGCTCGGTCTCATCCCCTTCAAGGGCAATGTCCTGATCGACGGCGGCAATATCGCCGGCCTCAGCCAGCGCGAGATGCGGCCCGTGCGCCGCTCGGCGCAGATGATCTTCCAGGATCCCTATGCCTCGCTCGACCCGCGCATGGCCGTCGGCAAGGCGATCGGCGAACCGATGCTCATCCACGGCATCGGCAACCACAGCGAACGGCAAGACCGCGTCGCCGAACTGCTGCGCCGGGTCGGCCTGACGCCTGATGCAGCGACGCGCTATCCACACGAGTTTTCAGGCGGCCAACGCCAGCGCATCTGCATCGCCCGGGCGCTGGCACTGGAGCCAAAGCTGATCGTCGCCGACGAGAGCGTCGCAGCGCTTGACGTCTCCGTCCGCGCTCGGGTGCTCGACCTGCTGCTCGAACTGCAGGAAACGATGGGGCTCGCCTATCTCTTTATCTCCCACGACATGGCCGTCGTCGAGCGCATGTCCCACAACGTCGCCGTCATGCGCGCCGGCCACATCATCGAAACCGGCACGCGGCGGGATATCTTCGAGAACCCGAGGGATGACTACACCCGCGCACTGATCGCCGCGGTTCCGATCCCCGACCCGGAAGTCTATCGCGGCAGGGAAGTGCATGCCTGACTGAAGGCTAGACCGGCAGCCGTTAGCCGCTGCTGCGGTTAGCGCCGTTCCCGGCTGTCCAGCGCTGTGAGGCGAGGCCGACTCCGTGCATGCCGGACCGTCGTGGACCCGAGGGTGCGTTTCTCTGAACTCTCGATCGGGCCGGCGATCGCCAGCAATCTCCATGATTTGAGCTAGGGGATTTCGATGTCGTACTCTCGACGGCAATATACGAATCCAGATAATGGATCTAAGTCTTTGAAGGGCAAAGTTGCGTAAATGCATTCTACATTAATACGCTCGATCAAATCCGATCCGGCGGATGCATAAATGTTTGTAGWTAATACTTCCGCGCTGTCGACATCAAACTCGGTTGGCGCGCGCTCCAGATAATATCTTATGAGAAGAGTTTTCCCAACGAATTCGGCAGCAATGGCTCGGATCGCTGGGTAGATCTCTCCGAGTAGGCTTTGCCAAATATGAAGGATTAGCCAGGCTGGAAGTTTGTTCACCGCTGTCCCTCAAGCTTTGTCGGGTTTGCTTCCGGCCCACAGCCGATGCGATCCATGAAATGGCCGTAGACGTCCGCGGTCGGTGCACCTACCATCGGAGCTTTGGTTCAACTCGTGGACGGCATCCTAATGCTGGAATGCATGCCTGGCAGGTGATCCGCCTGCGCCAAAAAGTCGTGCGCGACTCGTACATTTGCGTCGTCGCCTAAGCCGATCACGCCAAAACCGAAATCATCGTGCGGATAAAAGGCCAGTTGCCAATCCGGCGCCATGATGAAACAATGACCGTACAATCCATACACAACCATCTTTGCGACAAGTAATGATCTTATGCATACGATAGAGAAATCATCCCCTTTGATAAGGGAAATATCGCTCCATTCCTTTTCGACAGATTCAGTATATTTCTGCGAACTAGGATCACGCCCAAATCGTTTTTTGTAACTAAATTGTCTAACAAGCCCAGACTGAACAAGGCCTTGAATTAGATCGCTGTCTCGCTGGTCGTCCGCAGCATCGCCGTAATGCCCAACTTCGTCAGAGTTTGCGTGCACCGAAGATGCAATCACAAAATATTCCAGATCATTTCTGAAATATCGCATGAAGAAATCGACGGCAGATTCTTCCATGCCCGGCTCATATCGGGTGTCTTTTTCAAAAAAACCTAGGAAGCCATTTGATTCGCCGTATCCTGAAAGATTGGCTGACATCATTAGCAATCGAAGGGTATCCCGCATTGTTCTTACCTACCGACGGTGATCTTGTCCCACAGTTCGGTGATCGTCCAGTTCACCAATCCGCTTCACGCACTACGAAATTTGCCTATATCCCGCATAGCAATCGTATCTGTCGACATCCAACATAAATCCATACTTGTCGAAAATTTTACTATTACTAATTTTGTCTATCTTGTACGATCCATACATTAATGGATCCTGATCTGGAACAGATAATACTCGTCGAAAAAACTCCAGATCGCTGAATTCTACATCAAGTGTATTCTTCAGAACTTGGCCCTGCTTCTCATACAGCTCCAGAACAAGCGAAACTTGCATAAGGTCATCCTTTTGGTGTTGTTCGTCCAGGCTTTGGAGGCTTTGTTTGCGCGCCGGTCACCGGATCGTATTCACCGAGATGCTTCTTTCCCGACTTATCGAATTTCTCAAGTTTACCGTGTTGGTAGTCCCATTCATAAATGTTTCCCTTGCTGTCGTACCAGAATCGACGGCGATCTCTCATCCCTCATGAAAGGCGATCCAGACCCATAAATCATCCGTAGCCATCGCGCGCCGCGTCGGTCGCAGAATTGTCATTTTCGAGGTGACATCAGCCCCGTTCTCTGCGAAAAAGAGCGCGATGAGAGACAGGGGCGCCCGTCGACAGACGGGCTGAGAAGCACCCTTCGAACCTGAACCGGATAATGCCGGCGGAGGGAGTCGCTCGGGGTCGCGGCACAGCCCGCACGAACCGCCCCGTGCCCGCCCCCGCCTGAAAGGGGCCACATGCAGACCAAGACCACACCCGGAGCGATGCTGAAGGCGATGCGCGAGAAGCCGCCGCTCGTTCAGTGCATCACCAATTACGTCGCCATGAACATCGCCGCAAATGTTCTGCTTGCATCAGGCGCCTCGCCCGCCATGGTGCATGCCGCAGAAGAAGCCGGCGAATTCGCCGGAATCGCCAGCGCGTTGACAATCAATATCGGCACGCTGTCGACGCAATGGATCGACGGCATGCAGGCGGCGGCGAAGGCGGCGAAATCAGCCGGCAAGCCCTGGGTGCTCGATCCAGTCGCCCATTATGCCACGGCCTTCCGCCGCAATGCGGTCGCCGAACTACTCGCCCTGCGCCCGACCATCATTCGTGGCAACGCGTCCGAGATCATCGCGCTTGCTGGCGGAGAAAGCCGCGGCCAGGGGGTCGACAGCCGCGATCCGGTCGAACAGGCGGAAGGTTCGGCGCGATGGCTGGCTGAGCGTCAGCGGGCGGTCGTCGCCGTTACCGGCGCCGTGGATTTCGTCACCGACGGCGAGCGGGCCGTGCGCATCGAAGGCGGATCGACCTTGATGCCGCAAGTCACAGCACTCGGCTGCTCGCTCACCTGCCTCGTCGGCGCCTTTGCCGCGACGGCACCTGAGGATATCTTCGGCGCGACGGTTGCGGCACTTGCAACCTTCGCCATCGCCGGCGAGGAGGCAGCACTTGGAGCGGCCGGCCCTGGCTCCTTCTCCTGGCGCTTCCTCGATGCACTGGCCGCGCTCGACGCCGAAACGCTTGACGCCAGGGCAAGGATATCAGCCGCATGAAGGCTTTCGACCTTTCGCTCTACCTCGTCCTCGACCCCGATCTCTGCGCCGGGATCGGCATGGTCGAAACCGCGCGCCTTGCCGTTGCCGGCGGCGCGACCATAGTGCAGCTGCGTGACAAACATGCCGGCACCAGCGGGATGATCGAGACCGGCCGCGCTTTGAAACAGGCGCTGGATGGGACCGGCGCGCTTCTCATCGTCAACGATGACGTCGAGGCGGCAATCGCCATCGGCGCTGACGGCCTGCATATCGGCCAGGAAGACATCGATGCGATGAGAGCGCGGACGCTGATCGGCCCCGACATGATCCTTGGCCTGTCGGTCGAGAACGAGGCGCTCGCCGGTGCCGTCGATCCTGATCTCATCGATTACACCGGCGTCGGGCCAGTGTTTGCGACACCGACGAAGGCCGATCACAAGCAGCCGATCGGCTTTGACGGTCTTGCAAGGCTGGTGAAGGCCTCGCCGGTGCCGTCGGTCGCGATCGGCGGGCTCAAGGCGGATCATGTCGCCCAAGTGTTCGCCGCGGGCGCCAAAGGGCTTGCCGTCGTTTCCGCCATCTGCGGCACACCGGATCCGGAGGCCGCAACCCGCCGCATCGCCGCAGAAATCCGAAAGGTCCGCGCATGATCCGCAACGTTCTCTCGATCGCCGGCTCCGATCCCTCCGGCGGCGCCGGCATCCAGGCCGATCTCAAGGCCTTTTCCGCCCGCAGCGTCTACGGCATGGCGGTGCTGACCGCGTTGACGGCGCAGAACACGCAAGGTGTCAGCGGTGTGCATCTGGTGCCGCCGCAATTCGTCGCCGACCAGATCAATGCTGTCTTTGCCGATGTCCGCGTCGATGCCGTCAAGATCGGCATGATCGCCAATGCCGGCATCGCCGACGCCGTTGCCAGTGCGCTGACTGACCACCGCGACATTCCGATCGTCATCGATCCGGTCATGATCGCCAAGGGTGGAGCCGCCCTGCTTGCGCCTGAAGCGGTCGACGTGCTGACCCGCCGGCTGCTGCCGCTGGCCACACTTCTGACCCCGAACCTGCCCGAAGCCGCCGCCCTGCTGCACCAGCCGGTCGCGACAAACCGCGCTGACATGGCGGCGCAGGCCGAGCGTCTGCGCGCACTTGGCCCGGCCGCAGTGCTGGTCAAGGGCGGCCATCTCGACAGCGACGAGAGCCCTGACGTGCTTGCCACGGCGGCCGGCCTGCACTGGTTCGAAGCCAGGCGTGTGCCGACCAAGAATACCCACGGCACCGGCTGCACGCTGTCCAGCGCGCTGGCGGCCGAGCTCGCCAAGGGCGCTTCGGCGCAGGAGGCGGTCGCCATCGCGAAGGACTACCTCGCCGGCGCGGTCGCGGCTGCCGGACGCCTCACCGTCGGCTCCGGCCACGGCCCGGTGCAGCATTTTCATGCGCTGTGGAAAGACGACATATAAGCACTCGCTCAGCGAACATGCCATCAATCGAAAACGGCCCGGCCTTCCCGGGCCGTTTTTGCGTTCGGCACCTACTTTGCGTTGAAACCGCGGAGACTGCGTCGGGTCGTCCCCTTGCCCCTTTGAAAAACCCTGTTGACAAGCCCGGCCAGATGGCCAAGTCTATGACACTAAAAGGGGATACATTCCGCAATAACGGAATAAATGGAGGAGTGACAGGTGCCAGACCTGCTTGTGAGCTTATACTCCACTGAGCTCGCCGACCTGAAACAGAAGGCCGACCATATCGGCGTCTCCATCCGTCCGGCCCTCCCCCCGGAACTGCATCTCATCGCCAACTGGGTTCGCGAACAGTTCAGCGAGAACTGGGCAAGCGAAGTCACGGTCGCCTTTTCCCGTCAGCCTGCTGCCTGCCTGATCGCCGTCGACGGCGGCAAGCTCCTGGGCTTTGCCTGCTATGACACGACGGCGCGCGGCTTCTTCGGCCCGACCGGCGTCGATCCGCGAGCGCGTGGCAAGGGCATCGGCCTCGCCCTTTTTTCCGCCTGCCTTCAGACGATGAAGACGCTCGGCCACGCCTATGCCTTCATCGGTGACGCCGGCCCGGTCGATTTCTACGCCAGGACCGCAGGCGCAATCGTCATCCCCGCCCCCGACAAGGGCATCTACGAAGGAATGCTGAGAAACACGCCGAAATGACCATCTGATCCCGGAGCTACAGATTTGTCCTCGACCCCGCTCGCCCTTTTCGTCGGCCTTCCGAATCCCACTATTTCGGATGATGAATTCGCCCTCTTTCGCGAAACCAATCCGCTTGGTCTCTTCGTCGGCCGCCGCAATCAGCGCGAGCCGGAGCAGACGAGGCGGCTGATCGACCGCTTCCGCGAAGCCGTCGGCCGCGACGACGCGCCTGTCTTCACCGACCAGGAAGGCGGCCGCGTCCAGCATCTCGATGCCGGCCCCTGGCCGCTCTTTCGCAGCTTCGGCCAGTTTGCCGAACTTGCGCGCCGCGATTTCGATCTCGGCAAAAAAGCATTGCGCCTTTCCTCCCAGGCCATGGGCGCGATGATGACGGAACTCGGCCTTTCCAGCGGCTGCTCGCCCGTTCTCGACCTCGTCTTCGAGACGACGAGCGCGGTCATCGGCGCCCGCTCCTTCGGCCCTGATCCCGATTTCATCGCTGCCCTCGGCCGCGAGGTGGTCGACGGCCTGCTCGAGACCGGCAACATGCCCGTCATCAAGCATATTCCCGGCCATGGCCGCGCGACGCTCGATTCGCACAAGGAGCGTCCGGTGGTCGACGCCAGCCGCGAGACGCTCACCGCGACCGATTTCAAGCCCTTCGTCGCGCTGAAGGATACGCCCTGGGCCATGGTCGCCCATGTCGTCTACTCGGCCTATGACGCAGAGCTGCCGGCGTCCGTCTCGCCTGTTATGCACGACGTGATCCGCAAGGACATGGGCTATGAGGGCGTGCTGATTTCCGACTGCATCTTCATGCAGTCGCTCTCCGGCACCCTGCCGGAACGCGTCAAACAGGTGCTCGACGCAGGCTTCGACATTGCGCTCCACAGCCACGGCGACATCCCGGAAAGCGAAGCAGCCGCCAAGGCCGCCCGCCCGCTGACGGAAGCCGCCCTCAAGCGGATCGCCGCCGGTAAGGCTCGCCTCGGCAATCTCAAGATCGATGTCCGCGCCGCTCATGCAGACGTCGAAGACATGTTTGCAAGCGCGCTGGTCTCCTGACCAGCGCCTCATCTCTCACCGGATAAGAAAAGGGGAATAAGACATGAAAAAATATCTTCTTGCAGCCGCAGCATTAACGCTGCTTTCGGGATCCGCCGCGGCGCAGACGATCCTCACAGTGAATATCGAACCGGCGACGACCTGGGTTCGCAACTTCAACCCGTTCAACCAGACCTCGTCGCGCCAGTCCACGCTCGACTTCATCTACGAGCCGCTGGTCGTCTTCAATCGCTTCGACAGCAACAAGCCGGTCTATCGCCTGGCTGAAAGCTTCAAGCTCTCCGACGACCTGAAGAGCATCGATTTCAAGCTGCGTCCGAACCTGAAATGGTCGGACGGCAAGCCGCTGACAGCAGCCGACGTCAAGTTCACCTATGATTACCTGAAGAAGTTCCCGGCGCTCGATTTCGTCAGCATCTGGACCTTCATCACCGATGTCCAGGCCGTCGACGGCCAGACGGTCCGCTTCACGCTCGCCAATCCGAGCTCGCTTGCCGCCGAGCAGATCTCGCAGCTGCCGATCGTTCCCGAACATGTCTGGAAGGATGTCGCCGATCCCGTCACCTTCGCCAACGAGACCCCGGTCGGCAGCGGTCCGCTGACGGAGGTGCCGCGCTTCACCGGCCAGACCTACGACCAGTGCCGCAACCCGAACTACTGGGATAACGAGCACCTGAAGGTCGATTGCATGCGCTTCCCGCAGCTTGCCGACAACAACCAGATGCTGACCGCAACGGCCGACGGCACGCTCGACTGGGGCGTCTCCTTCATTCCCGATATCGACAATGTCTATGTTTCCAAGGATCCGGCGCATTTCCACTACTGGTATTCGCCAAGCAGCATGGTCGCCTTCCTGTTCAACCTGGAAACGGCGAACGAGAACAACAAGAAGGCCTTCAACGATCTGAAGTTCCGCCGGGCTGTCTCGATGGCGCTCGACCGCAAGACGATGATCGATGTCGCCGGCTACGGCTATCCGACGCTGAACGAAGACCCCGGACTGATGGGCGAGCTCTACAAGAGCTGGGCGGACCCGTCCGTCAAGGCCGACTTCGGCAAATTCGCAACCTATGATGCCGATGCCGCCAAGGCCCTGCTCGACGAGGCGGGCTACAAGGACAAGGACGGCGACGGTTTCCGCGACAATCCCGACGGCACCAAGATCTCCTTCTCGATCATCGTCCCGAGCGCCTGGACGGACTGGATCGACACCGTCAACCTCGCCGTCGAAGGCATGCAGGCGGTCGGCATCGACGCCAAGATCGAAACGCCGGAGGAAGCCGTCTGGACCGGCAACCTCATCAACGGCACCTTCGATGCGGCGATCAACAGCCTGCCGGCATCGGCTTCGCCCTATTACCCCTACAAGCGCGCTTTCAGCGCTTCGGACAAGGGCAAGACCCGCTTCACCGCGCAGCGCTGGTTCAACCCGGAGGTCGAAAAACTCGTTACCGAGTTCACCCAGACTGCCGATCTTGCCAAGCAGAAGGACGCGATGAACAAGGCGCAGCGCATCGTCGCCGAAAACATGCCTGTGATTCCGGTGTTCAACAATCCGAACTGGTATCAGTACAACACCAAGCGCTTCACCGGCTGGTCGACCAAGGAAAAGCCCTTCGTCAATCCGTCGATCTCGCGGACCAATCCGGCACGCCTGCTGAACCTCCTGGCCCTCGAGCCGGTCAAGTAAGCATCGCAATCCTCGGGAGCGGCGTAAAGCGCCGCTTCCGTCACGACGGAGTTCCCATGGCTTTCCTGCTTCGCCGCCTCGTCTTCTACATGGCAGCCTTCATCGCGGCAGCGACGATCAATTTCTTCCTGCCGCGTCTGATGCCGGGCGATCCGGTGCAGATCATGTTCTCCAGCGCCGGCACGGAATTGCCGCCCGAAAGCCTGCAGGCGCTGAAGCTCACCTTCGGCTTCGTCGATGGCCCGCTCTGGCAGCAGTACCTCACCTATCTCGGCAGCATCTTCACCGGCGATCTCGGTCGCTCGATCAAATATTTTCCGCTGCCGGTCACCTCGGTGCTCGGCCATGCGCTGGTCTGGACCGTCGGCCTGATGGGCACGGCGACGATCGTCAGCTTCGCGCTCGGCACCTTCCTCGGCATCGTCGCCGCCTGGCGCCGCGGCAGCAGGTTCGATGTCGTCGTCTCCGTCGGGGCGATCTTCGCCACCTCGGTACCGGCCGTCGTTACCTCGCTGATCGTGCTCTTCATCTTCGGCTTCACGCTCGGCTGGTTTCCGAACGGTTATGCCGCCGACCCGTCGCTCGATCCGGCCTTCAGCCTGCAATATATCGGTAGCCTCGCCTATCACGGCATCCTGCCGATGGTGACGCTCTGCACCGTGCTGATCGGCGGCTTCACCGTCACCATGCGCAACAACATGATCAACCTGCTCGGCGAGGACTATATCGTCATGGCCCGCGCCAAGGGCCTTTCCGACCGGCATGTGATGCTCTGGTACGCGGCACGCAACGCCCTGTTGCCGACCGTCTCCAGCCTTGCCATCGCCATCGGCACCATCCTCGGCGGCTCGCTGGTGACGGAGGTCGTCTATAACTATCCCGGCCTCGGCAATATTCTCTACCAGGCGATCCTCGCCCGCGACTATCCCGTCATCCAGGGCCAGCTCCTCATCATGACCGCGACCATGCTGATCGCCAATTTTATCGTCGACGTCAGCTATGTCATGCTCGACCCGCGGCTGAAGGGAGCGTGAGATGAAGACCCTGCTTCGAAACCGCAAGGCGCTCGTCGGTCTCGTTATCATCGCCTTCATCGTCCTCGTCGCGATCGCAGCGCCGCTGCTGACGCAGTACGATCCCGCCGCCCGCACCGGGCGACCGCACCAGGCGCCGTCGCTCGACCATATTCTCGGCACCACGCGCATCGGCCAGGATGTCTTTGCCCGGCTGATCTACGGCGCCCGCACCTCGCTTGCCGTCGGCTTCGGCGCCGGCCTGCTGATCACGCTGGTCGGCACCGCGCTCGGCATCATCTCCGGCTATCGCGGCGGCAAGACCGACGAGATCATCAGCTTCTTCACCAATATGGTGCTGGTCGTTCCGAACCTGCCGCTGCTGCTGGTGCTTGCCGCCTTCATCGGCCAGGCAAGCCCCCTCGTCATCGCCCTCATCCTCGGCGCTACCTCCTGGGCCTGGGGCGCACGCGTCACCCGCGCCGAAACGCTCTCCGTCAAGCAGAAGGATTTCGTCAAATCGGCCGAGATGATGGGTGAGCCGCAATGGCGCATCATGACATTCGAGATCTTTCCCAACGTGATTTCAATCGTCGGCATCAATTTCATCGGCAGCGTCATCTTCGCGATCATTACCGAGGCGACGCTGGAATTCCTCGGTCTCGGCGATCCGAGAGCGATCTCCTGGGGCACCATGCTCTACAACGCGCAGAAGGCCTCGGCTCTTTCGGTCGGCGCCTGGTGGGATATCCTCACCCCCTGCTTCGCGCTCGCCTTCCTCGGCATCGGCATGTCATTGCTGAACTTCGCCGTCGACGAGATCGCCAATCCGCGGCTGCGCACCGGCAATCACCTGAAGCGCTGGTCCCTGCTCGTCCGTTCCGGGGAGGGCCGCCTGTGACGCAGCCGCTGCTGTCGGTGAGGAACCTCACCATCGACTATATCGGCGAGGAGAAGGATTTTCGCGCCGTCAACGATGTCAGCTTCGACGTCGCGCCCGGCGAGGTCTTCGGCCTTGCCGGCGAATCCGGCTGCGGCAAGAGCACCATCGCGTTTGCCATCAGCCGCCTGCACAAGCCGCCGGCGCTGATCCGCAAGGAGAGCCGCATCCTGCTCGATGGCCGCGACGTGCTCGGCCTCGACCGGCAGGCGCTCAGCGCCTTCCGCTGGCGCGAGGTTGCCATGGTGTTCCAGAGCGCCATGAACTCGCTGAACCCGGTGCTGCGCATCGAGGCGCAATTCTACGACATGCTGCGCACCCACAAGAACATGAGCCGTGCGGAAGCCCGCGAGCGCACCGCCGAGATGCTGACGCTCGTCGACATCGCGCCGGATCGCATGCGCGACTATCCGCACCAGTTTTCCGGCGGCATGCGCCAGCGCATCGTCATCGCCATCTGCATGGCGCTCGATCCGAAGCTCGTCGTCATGGACGAGCCGACGACGGCGCTCGACGTCGTCGTCCAGCGCGAAATCCTGCAGCGCATCAACGAATTGCGCCGCAGCTTCGGCTTCTCCGTGCTGTTCATCACCCATGATCTCGGCCTGATGGTGCAGTTTTGCGACCGCATCGGCATCATGCTTGCCGGCCGGCTGGTGGAGCAGAACACGGCCGAGGCGATCTACAGGACGCCAAAGCACGACTACACGAAGAAGCTCTGGGCCTCCTTCCCCTCGCTGCATGGAGGAGTGCTGCTATGACCGACGCCATTCTCGCACTCGATAGCGTGACGAAGACCTTCGGCCATGGCTCCGGGGTCGTGCATGCGGCGCGCGCCATCTCTTTTTCGCTGCATGCCGGCCGGGCGCTGGCGTTGGTTGGCGAATCCGGCAGCGGCAAGACCACCTGCGCCCGCATGGCGATGCGCGAATATCTACCGACATCGGGCCGGATTCTCTACAAGGGCCGGCCGGTCGAGGCGGCCAAATCCGCCGAGATCGCCCGCTACCGCCGCTCGGTGCAGATGATATTCCAAGACCCCTTCGCCTCGCTGAACCCTGCCCACACCATCGCCCATCATCTCAGGCGGCCGCTGAAGCTGCATCGCCCGGAGATCAAGGGAGCCGAGATCGACGTCGCGGTCCGCGAATTGCTGCAGCGCGTCAGGCTCGACCCCGATCTCGTCGCGCCGAAATATCCGCATGAACTCTCCGGTGGTCAGCGCCAGCGCGTCAACATCGCTCGCGCCTTGGCCGTCAAGCCGGAGGTCATCGTCGCCGACGAACCGACCTCGATGCTCGACGTCTCGGTGCGCCTCGGCGTGCTGAACCTGTTGAACGAGATGAAGCGGGAGCTCAATCTCGGCCTGCTTTACATCACCCATGATATCGCCACCGCCCGTTACGTCGCCGAGGACATCGCCGTGATGTATGCCGGCCAGATCGTCGAATGGGGCAGCGTCGCCAAGGTGATCGACAATCCGCTGCATCCCTATACCCGGCTGCTGCTCTCGGCCGTGCCCGATCCGGACGTCCGGTTCGACGACCCGAAGGCCCGGCTGAGGCCCGACGAGGTGGAAGATATCCGCCGCCGTTCGGCCATGCCGCAGGACGACATCGTCGAATTCGAGCAGGACCATTTCATGCGGATGATCTGAGGCCGGCTTGCTGGCCTCGTCGCGTGCCCTATGCTAGGGGACGGTCCCTTTCATATGAGGCGAAGCCGTCATGCTGCCCTGGATCCAGCTCGATTCCGCGACCATTCCCGGTGAAAACGGCGAATTGCGGCTAAAGCAGCGCGGCAGCGAGTTCTCGATCATGCTCGGCGCCAACGAGTTGATGAACAGCCGCCTCAGCGGTTCGGAGGAAGCGCTGGCGACCCTTTCCTGGGATCGCATCAAGTCGCACCCGAAGCCAAGGATCTTGATCGGTGGGCTCGGCATGGGCTTTACCCTGCGCGCCGCTCTCGCCGTCCTTCCCGAAGATGCCGGCGTCACCGTCGCCGAACTGGTGCCGGCCGTGATCGCCTGGGCACGCGGGCCGATGGCCGAGGTCTTCCAGGGCTGTCTCGACGATCCGCGCGTCGGCATCCATCAGGGCGATGTCGGCGAAGCGATCCGCGCCGGCAAGGGCGCCTATGATGCGATCCTGCTCGATGTCGACAACGGCCCTGATGGCCTGACCCGCAAATCCAACGACCGGCTCTACGATTTTGCCGGCCTTCGCGCCGCCAGCGACGCGCTGCGCCCCGGCGGCGTGCTCGCCGTCTGGTCCTCCGGTCCCGATCCCGATTTCACGCGACGTCTCAAGGGCAGCGGTTTTTCCGTTGACGCCGTCAATACGCGCGCCAACGGCAAACGCGGCGGCGCCCGCCACGTCATCTGGCTGGCCGTCAAGCCGGTGAAATGACGTTCAAGCCGAAGCGATCCTGCGGGCGGCATTGATGGCGCGGCGAGCGCCGGAGCGCAGTTGCGCGGTCTCCGCACCGGCAATGACCAGATCGAAACCGAATTTCAGCAGCTCGCCGGCCCGTTCGCCGTCGCCGGCGAAGGCGCAGGCGAATTTGCCGTGGGCGCGGCAGCGCGAAACCGCATGCTGCATGGCGCTGTCGATCTCGGCGGCGTTCGGCGCCACCTGGTCGCCGTTCGAGAGTGCGATCGAAAGGTCGGAGGGACCGATGAAAATGCCATCGATGCCGGCAACGCCGAGAATGTCGTCGATCGCCTCGAGTGCTGCCCGGGTCTCGACCATGGCGATGGCGACGGTGAGCGCATTGGCGTTCTTCAGATAATCATCGGCCGACAGGCCGGTATGGTTCAGCGCCAGCGACGGTCCCCAGCTGCGTTCGCCGAGAGGCGGGTATTTGGTGGCCTTGACGAAGGCTTGGGCGTCTTCGGCCGAATTGATCATCGGCGCGATGATGCCGGAGGCTCCGGCATCGAGCAGGCGCGAGGCGGACGCGAAATCACCGACCGGTATGCGTGCCAGCGCTGGCTTGCCGGCAAGGCGCACCTGGGCGACGGCGTTCGCTGCCGAGGGCATGTCCCACATGCCGTGCTGCATATCCAGCACGATGGTGTCGAAGGCCTCCTGCGCCAGGTGGTTGGCGAGCGTGGCGTCGGGAATACCGATCCAGGCGGAGATCATGCCACCCCGGTGCTGCCTGATCCGGTCCGCAAAGCCGTCGATTTCAGCTGCGCTCATGCCATTCTCCTCAGTTCGACAGGCCGCCAGCGGCCAGAGATTTCACCTCGAGGAACTCGTCGATGTCGAATTCCCTCAAAGCCATGCACGGGCTGCCGGCTCATCCTCACCGGCGCAGCCGCGAAATGATGACCGTCACGGCGATCCCCGCCACAGCCATGATGCTTCCCCAAAGAACCCAGATGCTTTGGTTGATCATGAAACTGGATGACGGATAGGGAAAATAACCGCTTCCCTGTGCGATCCAGATCAGTCCCAAGAGGATCATGAGCAGTCCAACGACGTATCCGACGGTTCGCGACATGCTTCGGCCCTTCCCTATGAATCGATGCCACAATGTCGATCGGCGTCGGTCATGACAAGGCTTCTCTCCTGAGCGCGAACATATTCCGGATGCAATGGCGCGCTGGCCTTGGTCCGAACGTCAGGTCCTGCCGACTTCATCCACCAGCCACGTGCTGAGCCTCTCGCTATCAATATTTGCCGATCGCGGCGGTATCAGCCAGTAACCGCGGTCGGGCGCCTCGAGCGGCGGCCCGGCTTCCACCAGCATATGTGTGGAAAGAAGCGTATCGACCAGCCCCATCCAGCCGATCGCCACGCCCTGCTCGCTGAGAGCGGCCTGGACGACCAGCGAGTAAGTGTTGAAACTGACATCACCGCGGCCGGCATGGAGATCGCGAGTAACGGAGAATTCGGCAAGATAACTTCGCCAATCGAACCAGGGCGGCGGCGTCGGCGAGTCGAGATGGATCAGGATCGCCTTGGCAAGAAGCTGCGGATCGTCGAACGGGCCGTTGCGATCGAGAAAGCCTTTCGTGCAGACGGGCACGACCTTTTCCTGCAGCAGAAGCGATCCGATAGCGCCGAATTCCGCCCGCGTCCCGAAAACCACCACCACATCTGCGTCGTCGCGAAAGCCGGGCTCAAGCCTCTGGGTCGCGACGATCTGTATATCCGCTTCCGGGTGAAGCAGGCGAAAGCCGTGCATGCGCGGGATCAGCCAAAGCGCTGAAAAGGCATAGTCGGTTCTCAGTCTGACGACCGGCCTTTGAGCCTCAGTGCGGAAACTGCGCGCCAGGGCATCGATATCACCGACCGTTTTGGCGGCGACCTGGAAAAGCCGCTCTCCTTCCGCGGTCAACTCGACGCCGCGGTGCTGGCGGCGCAGCAGGGCGACGCCGAACTGCTCTTCCAGCCGCCGAATCTGATAGCTGACGGCCGGCTGCGTAAGGCCGAGACCTGCCGCCGCGGCCGAAAAGCTGCCGAGCCTTGCGACCTCCGCGAAAATGCGCATCCATCCCAGCTCAGGCGGGCGGTCTGGCATAAAAATTCCTTTTGACAACCATCGAAAAAAGCCAGCTTTACAGGCACGATGATACTGGCTTTGATAAGATCTGCAAATAGCAAGAGGGACGTTCCCTTCATCGGCCCCCCGGCCTTTGAGACCACAGGAGACAATTTCACATGGCGCGTCCGAATATCCTCATCCTGATGGTCGATCAGTTGAATGGCACTTTCTTTCCCGACGGCCCTGCCGATTTTCTGCATGCGCCGCATCTGAAATCATTGGCGGAGCGTTCCGTGCGTTTCACCAACGCCTATACCGCAAGCCCGCTCTGCGCACCGGCGCGGGCCTCCTTCATGTCCGGACAATTGCCGAGCCGAACCCGCGTCTATGATAATGCGGCGGAATTTGCCTCTGACATTCCGACCTATGCGCATCATCTGCGCGCGGCCGGATACCAGACCGCACTTTCCGGCAAGATGCATTTCGTCGGCCCCGACCAGTTGCATGGGTTCGAAGAGCGCCTGACGACGGACATCTACCCGGCCGACTTCGGCTGGACGCCGGACTATAGCAAGCCCGGCGAGCGCATAGACTGGTGGTATCACAATCTGGGCTCGGTCACCGGCGCCGGCATTGCCGAGATCACCAACCAGATGGAGTATGACGACGAGGTCGCCTACCACGCCGGCCGCAAGCTGTTCGATCTGTCGCGCGGACACGACGAGCGCCCCTGGTGCCTGACCGTCAGCTTCACCCATCCGCACGACCCCTATGTCGCGCGCCGCAAATTCTGGGATCTCTATGAAGATTGCCCGGCGCTTGATCCGGCGGTTGCGCCGATTGCCTTCGAGCTGCAGGACGCGCACTCGCAGCGTCTGATGAAAGCCTGCGACCACGATGCTTTCAACATCAACGATGAGCAGATCAGGCGGGCAAGGCGCGGCTATTTCGCCAATATCTCCTATGTCGACGAGAAGATCGGCGACATTCTCGGCGTCCTCGACCGGACCCGCATGGCCGAAAACACGATCATCCTCTTTGCGTCCGACCATGGCGACATGCTCGGTGATCGCGGCCTCTGGTTCAAGATGAACTTCTTCGAAGGATCGGCCCGCGTTCCGCTGATGATCGCGGCACCCGGCTGGAAGCCCAAACGGATCGACCAGCCTGTCTCTACCCTCGACGTGACGCCGACGCTTGCCGGCCTTGCCGGGATCGATATCGCCTCGTTGAAGCCGTGGACCGAGGGCGAGGATCTGGCAGCGCTTGCCGAAGGCACCGGCAGCCGCAGCCCGGTGCCGATGGAATATGCCGCGGAGGGTTCCGAGGCGCCGCTCGTCTGTATCCGGGACGGACGATACAAACTCTCGCTCTGCGAGAAGGACCCGCCGATGCTGTTTGATCTCGAGACCGATCCCCAAGAACTCGACAATCTGGCGGACGGCCCGGCGCATGCCGAGACCTTGGCAAGGCTTGTCGAACAGGCCGGCCGGCGCTGGAACCTTTCCGATTTCGATGCAGCCGTGCGCGAAAGCCAGGCGCGCCGCTGGGTGGTCTATGCGGCGCTACGCAATGGGGCCTATTTTCCATGGGATTATCAGCCGCTGCAGAAAGCCTCGGAGCGCTATATGCGCAACCACATGGATCTGAACGTGCTGGAGGAAAACCAAAGGTTCCCGCGCCAGGAATGAGCGAGACGTGCTTCTGATTTAAGCCATCTTGCGCGCCGGCGCCTCGCGCAGGAAATCCTCGATGAACGCCTTTTGCAGCAGGATGCCGTCCCATTCATCAGGGAAGAAGGGTGAGTCATAGATCAGCGTGAAGGGACCGGCATAACCGGCTCTCTCGCACATCTCCAGGCACGTGCGGTAATCCTCGGCATCGAGGCCGGTAACGCCGTAATCGGCTTTGGCATGGCAGATTTCCGCCCGGCCCATGATATCGGCAAGACCCTCATATTTCGCTGGCGCCGCCCAGTTGCCGAGGTCGCCGTTGAGGCCGACCTTGCCGTCCAGCCGGTCCAGCAGCCAGTTCATTTCGACCGGTGACGGCAGCAGGTCGAACCAGTTCTCGACGACGACACGCACGCCGCTGCCTTCCGCCTTTCCGGCCAGCCAGTTCAGATGGCGGGCGGCGCGGGTAAGGTTTTCCTCCGTCGGCTTCTGCTTGCCGGCAATGACGCGCATCCTCTCAGCCCCGAGGGCTGCGGCGATGTCGATCCACTCCGCCATCCATTTGACATCGCGTTCGGCCGTCTCCGGATGGCTCGGATCACCGTCCTCGACGAGCAGCGTCTGGAACAACACGTTCGAGGCCGCCATCGCCTCGCGCAATTCGCTTATATAGGCGGCATTAAGGCTCGGCAGATGGAAGGAACAGACCTCCAACCGGTTGACGCCGCGTGCAGCAAGCGCCGCCGGCACGTCGATCAGTGCCGCAGCACCCGGGCCATAGGGTTCTTTCGGCGCAGCGCTTTTGTCAGGATCGGGACTATAGGCATGAACGGCGCCAAGCAGCCGATGCAGCGACCATGTCGAAACCGCGAAACGTCCGTTTTGCAAAACCTGCACTTGCTTTCCTCCGGGATCTCCTCATGCCATCAATGGCAACTAAATCCCGGCGGTTCAATTGCCAATTCAGCCAAAATCGTCGCGGATGACCGGCTCGGCGGCAAGGGCGATCCCCAGCAACGCCTCATCGCGATGAGCGGTGGCCGAAAGCAGCAGGCCGACCGGCATGCCAGCCTCGCCGCTGCCGCAGGGAATGGAAACGCCGCACCAGTCGAGGAAATTGCCGAGCGCGGTGTTGCGCAACGTCTTGTTGTTCGTCGCAAAGAACAGCTCGTCATCCTGCGCCAGCGGCCCGATCGGCGGCGCGACATGGGCAACGGTGGGAAAGGCGAGCAGCCGGTCGCCGACGAGGCGCTCGACATCGGCGATCAGGCGGCTACGCGCCTCGAGGATTGCCAGGTAATCGGGCAGCGTCGTCTTGCTTCCGAGACGGGTACGCATGACGACACGGTGATCCATCCTGTCCGCGTCCGGTCCGGCCAAGCGTTCGCGGTGAAGTGCGAAAGCCTCCGCCGTGACCAGCGGACCATATTTCGTCATCAGATCGAATATCTCGTCGAAGGCGGGAATGACGGTGCGGGCAACATGCGCGCCGGCCTTTTGAAGACGTTCCAAAGCTGCCTCGAACGCGGCGACGACGCCGGGTTCCGCTCCGTCGAAGACGACGTTTTCAGGCACGATGAGTTCCAGCCCTTGCAGGGGACGCGTGGCGACATCAGGCGCCGTCAAGCCGCGCATCGCCGCATCGATCCAGACCGCGTCCCTGACGCTGCGGCAGAGCGGTCCCAACGAATCCAGGCTCTTTGCCAGCGGATAGACGCCAGCCATTGCGTGGCGGCCGCGCGTCGCCTTGTAGCCGACGATGCCGTTGAAGGCGGCGGGAATACGCACCGAGCCGCCGGTATCGGTGCCCATCGCGACCGGAACCAACCCAGCCGCGACGACGACACCAGCACCTGAGGACGAGCCGCCCGGAATGCGCGGGAGATCGGCGCCGCGCGGATTTACCGGCGTGCCGTAATGCGGATTGATGCCGAGGCCGGAAAAGGCGAATTCGCTCATATTGGTGCGCCCGACGGCGACCATGCCGGCCTGCCTGAGCAAAGCGACGACAACCGCATCGCGCTTGGCCGGCATCTCCTTTGCCAGAACGACGGAACCCGCTGTCGTTGGCAGACCTTCTATGTCGAAAAGATCCTTCCAGGCAATCGGAATGCCGTCCAGCAATCCAAGCGAGCGCCCTTCCCGCAGACGTCGCGAAGAGGCGCGCGCCTCTGCCATCGCCCGGCTTTCGAGCAGTGTGGTGAAGACCGCCTTGTCGGCATAATTCGCGATGGACTCGAAGATCGCCTCGGCCACCTCGGCCGGATCGGCCGCGCCAGCTTGAATGAGGGCGGAAAGTTGCGCGACCGACATCGCGCCGAAGGATTTGCTCATGGGACTATCCAGAAGAAAGATGTTCCTCTCTGGACTACCCCGGATCATTCCGGTGAACCAGAGCTTCACGATATTTTGCATTTATTGGTACGATTTTTTGAACACTGAGTTTGAATATCGCCCCTTCAATTGCCACGATCGAAGACACACATGCTGCTCGCATGCGGACGCGGTTCGGCATGAGGGTGAGAGTTTGCTCTAGAGAGACCGGCGCCGCATGTGTTGCAGGAGTAATTGAAATGACAGATTGTGAAACTTTAAGCCGTCGCCAGGATATGGTGACCCTCCATGTAAAAGAGGATGAAACCGCCGGTTTAGGCGAGCGCGATTATGTGGACCATGTCAGCGCCCAGAAACTTTCGGCCTTCGAGCGCATTGTCGTGGTCGGAGCGCTGGTTCTCTTGAGCTTTGCGGGTTTTGCCGCCTATTCTTCCGGCAATACGGACCCGATGACGACATCGGCCATTGCCGCCCCCGCCGGCGATAACACGCCGCCGCATCCGGCTTACGGCCATTGCCGCGACAGCAGCCCCTACGCTGAGAGGGTCTGCTAACAGGAAAGCCACCGCATAATTCCTTAAATCGGAATCGATTTAAGGATAAAATTATGCGGTAATTTAAAGTGCTACAGCGTCCTTTGCGCGTCTCAAAAGACGCGCGGCGCTGTAGCTCGCCGGGCATGGAGACCTTGGCCCAGGCTGCATCGACAGCAGGAAAAGGGAAAAGGACCATGGCCGGTGAAATCGATTATAATCTCGATCGCTTCATCGATGCCCAGAACGGCGTCTATGAACAGGCGCTCTCAGAGCTGAAAGCGGGACGCAAGACGTCCCACTGGATGTGGTTCATCTTCCCGCAGATCGCCGGTCTCGGCACGTCGGTGATGGCCGAAAAATATGCGATCCGCTCGGCCGAGGAAGCCACCGCCTATCTCGCCGATCCTATTCTCTCAAGCCGGCTGCTGCGCTGCGTCGAGGCGATCCTGTCTGTTGGCGGCAGATCGGCGCACGAAATCCTGGGCTCGCCCGACGACCTCAAGCTGCGCTCGTCGATGACCTTGTTTGCCGCGATCAGCGATCACGGTTCGCCCTTCCACCGGGTGATCGAGCATTTCTATCAGGGAAAATTCGACGAACGGACGATGGAAATCCTCAGTGCCAACACAGGATGACTTTAAGCCAGGCCGGCCTGAAATCTGAACCCGTTCCCAAATGAAACAGTTAGCGGCCCGGCCTGCTCTCCAGCGTGGCGATTTCCTCGGAGATCTCGCTCAACCGCTGACGCAGATCGCTGTCGGTGCCATCATCGACCTCTTCCTCGCCGAAACAATAGCGCGCATCATGAAGCTCCAGCTTGGCTTCGAGCTCGGCGCGTTTGTCATATAGGCGCTTGAGATAGACGTAGTTCATCTCCCTGCCTCCACATCGCCCCGGTCATGGGAAAACGGCATGGAAGCGGTAAAGGTTCCCCCGAAAGAGGCGATCAGGCGAAAGAAGCGATCGCCGCGTGGCAGGCCTTGGCGAAATGACCGCAGCAGCCGGCAGCGCCCATGGCCTGGCGACTGACGCGCGCGCCTTCGAGCAGCAGCGTCAACGTATCGGCAAGAAGCTGGGGTTCGCGCGCGCCGGCCGCCGAACAGAGCTCGGCCAAGCGATCACGCTGTTCGGCCTTGTGCCGCTCGATCATTTCGTGGGCGGGATGGCCCTCGCCCTTCAGCTCGATGGCGGCATTGGCGAGATCGCAACCGGCGGGCTCGCCGTTCAGACATTGCGCCCGCATCTCCACCCAGGCGTCCAGCTGGGCGCGCGGATTGCCGGGATAGGCTGCTTCCAGATCGCGCCAGATGGTACCCGCCTTTTCGGAAGCGCGGCGCAGCGTCTCGCAGACCAGTTCATCCTTCGAGCCGAAATGCCGGTAGAGCGTCATCTTGTTGGTCAGAGCCGCGTCGGCAATGGCATCGACGCCGATGCCGCGGATGCCGCGTTCGCGGARAAGCTCCGAGGCGGTCGAGACGATACGCTCCCGCGGCGGGATGCGATCTTCTGGAACGGCTGCGGAGATTTCATTCGAAGTTTCTGATTTTTTTGCGGACGTAGTCCTTGACATCAATGTGACCGATCGGTAACAAATGCATTGTTACTTACCGGTAACACCGCGAAACGCGAAAGTCAATGCCGAGGGCATGACAGCGGAAAGTGGAACACGGGCGACCGCCCACGAAAGGAGGACAACCATGACAAAGACCAGAGAAGACCTGACGATATCCGAAGCCCTTCGCGACCCCCTGATCGCCATGGTGTTGCGCGCCGACGGCGTAAAGCTTGAAGACTTCAAGCAACTCCTGGAGACGGCCGCCCGCAAACGCGAACCGCGTTCGAATTCGGTGGGCAATATGATCGGAGCACTCGCAAACCGCGCCAATCTGCCGGCGATGCCCTGCTTCGGCTGAACAAGCCGCCTGACCAGCTTGGGGATCTCTCCCTGCCCCCGTCAAGGGCTGCCGTCACAACCAGACGGCGGCCCTTGCCGCTTTCAGGCATGTCGCTCAAAACTGTGCAGCGGTTTTGCGCTAACGACATTGCGTAAAAACAAAGACCTAAAGCGCAAGGAGCGAATCTGAAAGATCGCGACGCGCCTTACAGGATCGGCTTGCCGCCGGTGACCGCAATTGTCGTGCCGGAGACATAGCTCGACAAGGGATCGGCCAGCATCACGTAGGCTGTCGCCAGCTCGGCCGGCTGTCCCGGCCGTTTCATCGGCACCTGCTTGCCGAAATTGCTGACGCTTTCTTCAGGCAGTGTCGAAGGGATGAGCGGTGTCCAGATCGGGCCAGGCGCCACCGCATTGGCGCGAATGCCTTTCTCGGCCAGAAGCTGGGCAAGACCGGCGGTGAAATTCTGGATCGCGCCCTTGGTCGTCGCATAGGCAAGCAGCGTCGGGTTCGGACTGTCCGAATTGATCGAGGCCGTGTTGATGATGGCGCTGCCGGGTTTCATATGAGCGACAGCTGCCTTGGTCAGGTAGAACATCGAATGGATATTGACCTTGAAGGTCAGTTCCCACTCTTCATCGCTGATCTCGTCGATGCTCTTGAAGMTTGCCTGGTGCGCGGCGTTGTTGACGAGAATGTCGATACCTCCGAGTTCCTTGACCGCCGTCTCGACGATCTGCCTGCAATGGGCCGGATCCTGGATGTCGCCGCTGACAAGGACAGCCTTGCGTCCGGCCTGCTCGACGAGCCGTTTCGTCTCATCGGCATCCTCATCCTCGTCGAGATAGGAGATCACCAGGTCGGCACCTTCTCTGGCATAGGCGATTGCCACCGCCCGGCCGATGCCGCTATCGCCGCCGGTGATGATCGCCCGCTTGCCTTTCAGCCTGTCGGCGCCGCGGTAGCTCTCCTCGCCGTGATCGGGAATTGGGTCCATCTGCGCGGTAAAACCCGGCATCGGTTGTTTCTGGGATGGGAAAGGGGGTGTCGGGTAATTCGTCATCATGACCTCCTGGGTTTCAGAGATCAAACTCGGGCTGAAGCTTGTTGTTCCACGCCTTTCGACGGGGTGACTTCTTGGTCAATCGCCCCTCGCGGAGCACGCTCACGGCCGTCGCCGCAACCCGAATTTCCCCTCATTGTCGGCGCGTTGCCCTGGCTGATTATTGGAAAACGGAGCCTGCTCACCTGGTCGGCCCAATTGGCCTACATGCCGCTGTCGCATTCACCCGACACTATCAACCCGCAAAATGTTGCGATTTGCCACGGCGACGGCTATGCCATAGTAATGTAACATGATCGCAGTTTTCATGAGGTGCTGGAATTGGACGGAAAGACATCATCCGCAGTTTACTCCGAAGATCAGGGCGTTGCCGACGAAGCCGCCGGCAAGGGTGCGCGTCGCGCTCGCGTCAGCGGCATCGACCGGGCGCTTCAGGTGATCGACCATCTTTACGAGACCGGATCGCCCGCCGGCGTCTATGCGATCGCCAAGGCGGTGAAGGCGCCGCTGTCGACAGTTTACGTCATCGTCGACGATCTCGTCGAGAAGAACATGCTGACGCGCCAGGCGGACGGCTCGATCTGGCTCGGCGCCCGGCTCTACCATTACGGCCTCGCCTATGCGCGGTCGCTGGATTTCATGAGCATCGCCACCCATGAGATGCACGATCTCTGCCGCCAGGCCGGCGAAACCGTGCAGGTCTGCGGTCGCGACGGCGACTATATGCTGGTACTGGCCATGGCTGACGGCCCGAGCCATTTTCAGGTGGCGTCCCGCGTCGGCACAAGGGTGCCGCTGAACTGGACGGCCTCCGGCCGCCTGCTTGTCGGGCACCTGGCCGAGGAAGAGCGCATCGAACTGTTCAAGCGTTGCGCCCGCTCTTCACCGACCGGCCGCGCCGAGATCGATCCGGGCACGCTGTCGGAAGCCGCCGGCAAGGCCTTCGAGTCGCGCCTGTCGATCCAGGCGGGGGAATCGGATTACGCGGTTGCCTGCATCGCCTCGCCGATCTGCGATCGCGACGGCCAGTGCGTTGCCACCATTTCCATCGTGCTGCCGGAACAGAAGGCCTTTTCCGACGAGAACCACTATACGGCGCATGTGCGCAGTTCAGCGGAACGGATCGAAAAGCTGATGGGCTGGCGCAACCGCTGACGCTTGCCGCGTCAGCCGATCCTATCTGTAGGAATAGCCGTGGCTGTGGCGCACCAGCTTGCGCGCCCGTGGCACGTAGCGGCTGGCGGCGAAGGCATCGGCGCCCATCACCGCATAGCGCGGCTCGAACAGCTTGTTGAGGACCGAAACGTCGCCGTTGGAATCCGTCGCCTCGAGATCGGAATCGACCAGGTCGAAAATAGTGAATTCCGCTTGCGAGCCGACCGAAAGCCGGTCCTCCATCGACAGCTTGATGACGGATGCCGGCGCATGGGTGACGGCCTCCACCACCTTGTCGAAGGGCATGCCGACGCTGAGCAGCTTCGACATCGTCGTCGCCAGATCCCAGACCGGGAAATTCATCGAATGGCCGTGCAGGTCGGTCGAGATCGAGAACGGCAGCAGCCCGCGCGCGATCGCCGCCTCGGCGACCTTGAAGGAGAAGGAGGCGCCGCCATGGCCGATGTCGAGGCGGATGCCTTCGGAGGAGCAGCGCTCTGCGAGAGCAAAGAGGTCCTCGTCTTCCATGATGCTCGAGCCGGCCTTGCCGTTGAAGCAGTGGGTGACGACGTCGCCGGGTCCGAGGATCTCCAGCACTTCGTCATAGAGCGCCGGCGGCTCGCCGACATGCACCATCATCGGCACTTTCAAGATCTTGGCGATCTTCTTGCCGAGCTTGACCGGCGTGACACCCCAGGACCCGGTGATGACATGGCTGGCGCGCACCTTGATACCGACGATGTGCTCGCTGTTTTCGGCATAGACTTCAAGGATGCGGTCGAGATCGATATCGCGGATATCCCGCAATTCCGCAACCCGGTTGCAGGCCACAAGACCGATCGAGCCGAGATTGAGGAAGGCCTTGATGCGTTCGCGCGAGGGCTCGATGATATATTCCCGGAAGCCATGGAAGTTCGCCTCGCCGGCCGAACCGGCATCGACCAGCGTGGTGACGCCGCGCTCGACCCCGCATTCGGACGGACGGATGGAAATATCCGTGCCGCCGTGCCAGATATGCACGTGCAGATCGACCCAGCCGGGCGAAATGAAGGCGCCCTTGCCGTCGATGCGCGCAACATCCTGCGAGACCGCGAGCGACGGACCGATCTCGGCGATCCTACCGTCGGCATTGACGAGAATGTCGATTGCCCCCTCTTGTGTGCCCGCACCAAAAGCCATCGGTTTGACATTGGTGAGGAGAAGCGGCTTCTTCGTCTGGTCGCCGGGCATGACATGCATTCCTTTCGAAGTCTCGGACCGGGATCACGCCTCGGCCATCCGTGCGGGTCATTATGGAAGAGTAATGGGGAAGCTAGAGATGGCCTCTCAGGGCACCGTACCGGAAATTCCATAACTATGATACATAAGGCTTTATAATAGAATAAAGCCGAAGACGAAGCTGTCAAGGAAAATGACGCGGTCGTCGCCATCGAGGAAACGTAAACGGCACGCTCCTTGCGAAGCGCACCTGTCTCGAAGATCCGATAAATTCCTGTTTGTTTTCAATCCCGAAGAATCGAATAGTCAAGCCGTTCCAGGTGATCCGGATCGGCGATGGCGTCGATCGCGGCGATCCTGCCATCGGCGATCGTCAGCGCCACCACGACGCGGAGCTGGCCCTTGATCTGCACGACGAATCCGAGCTCGCCGTCGACGATGGCGATTTCTGCTGCCTGCGCCCGACCCTTGAAGGCTTCGGCCACGTGAGCCGCGCCGCGCGTTTCGCCAATGGTGCCGAAGCGGGCCGCCGTCGCATCCGGCCGGAAGACGACATCAGGGGCAAGCACCGCGAGCAACCCTTCCAGATCGCCGTTGCGCGACGCCGTCAGAAAGGCCTCGGCGATCGTCCGCTTGCGGCCGAAATCGACATCAGGCGCTTCGTCCACCCCCTGCACCCGGCGGCGGGCGCGGCTTGCGAGCTGACGGGTGGCACCGGACGAACGGCCGATGATCGGCGCGATCTCGTCGAAGGGCAGATCGAACATGTCATGCAGCACGAAGGCGACACGTTCGGCGGGCGCCAGCGTCTGCAGCACGACGAGCAGCGCCAGACCGACCGAATCGGCAAARGCGGCTTCGCGCTCGGGATCGTTCGCGGGATCGGCGATCCCGCCATGAACCGGCGCCTCCAGCGGCTCCTCGCGCCGGGTCTTGCGGGTGCGCAGCATGTCGAGGCAGATGCGCGCCACCACCGTCGTCAGCCAGCCGCCGAGATTGCCGACCCCTGTCGTGTCCGTGCGGCTGAGCCGCAGCCAGGCCTCCTGAACGGCATCCTCCGCCTCGCTGCGCGAGCCGAGCATGCGATAGGCTGCGGCCCTCAGATGCGCTCTGTTTGCCTCGAACTCATCGGCCAGCCATTTTTTCTCGTCCATTTGTCACATTCCTCCGCTGCGTTCCGTCAAGGCCATGACGAATGAAACCCGGCCGATGTGACAACGCCGGCGGATCGTCGAACCATAAACGCATCAAGGAGACATACCATGCAGGAAAAAATGGTCATGCAGGAGCGAATGGGAAATCCCGCCCTGGTCCTTCCCGCAGCCATGCAGGCGCTCAATGCTCTCAGCAAGGTGCCGGCCGAAACCGGCCTTTCACCGAAGCTGCTCGAACTCGTCAACCTGCGCGCCAGCCAGATCAACGGCTGCAGCGTCTGTGTCGACGGTCATCCCCGCATTGCAAAGAAGCTCGGCGAAACCGACGAAAGGCTCTTTGCCATCGGCGCCTGGCGCGACTCGCCCTATTTCAGCGATGCCGAGCGGGCAGCCCTTGCGCTGACCGAGGCGGTGACCCGCATCAGCGACCGCGCCGACCCGGTGCCGGATGATATCTGGGACGAGGCGACCCGGCATTATGACGGCAGGAGCCTTGCGGCACTCGTCATCGCCATCGCCAACATCAATGTCTGGAACCGGCTGAACATCGCCACCCGCCAGATCGCCGGCGCCTGGAAGCCGTAAACGGCGAGGTTGCCGGCAGCGCGTCACCCCTGTGCTGCCGGCAACCATCATTCCTTAATCAGCATGGCTTCAGGCCATGCGAGACAATCGGTCGTTCAGATGATGCCGCCGCCACCGGCAGCGGATGCCGGACGCTCGGCCGCCACTTGTCTGCGATAGCCGCTGGCGCGGTAGACGGCGATCGGGTCGATTGCGCCGCCGGCCCTGCGGCGGGCTTCGGCCAGAATCGGTTCGACATCGGCGCGATAGGCGCGCTTCAGCGTTTCCGACGCCATCAGCGCGTCGTTGTCGTCCTGGTAACCGGAGAGCGCCTTGCGGTCGACGAGCAGCGCCTGCGCATAGGCGCGGCGGATTTCGTTGGCGCTGTTGATCAGGCTTTCGATCGGGTCGGTGACGTTGTGCGACTGGTCGATCATATGGGCCGGGTTGAAGTCGTTGACGCCGCGCTGCTCGGCATCGACCAGTTCGTTGAAGACGAGGAACAGCCGGTAGGGATCGATCGCGCCGGCGTCGAGATCGTCATCGCCATATTTCGAATCGTTGAAGTGGAAGCCGCCGAGCTTGCCGAACTGGATCAGGCGGGCGACGATCATCTCGATATTGGTGTTCGGCGCATGGTGGCCGAGATCGACGAGGCAATAGGCCTTGGGGCCGAGCGTCTGGGCGATCAGGTAGTTGGTGCCCCAATCCTGCACGATTGTGGAATAGAAGGCCGGCTCGTACATCTTGTGCTCGGAGAAGAGCTTCCAATCGTCGGGCAGCGCCTTGTAAATGTCAGCCATCGAGGCGAGGTAACGCTCGAAAGCCTTGGTGAAATGGCTCTRGCCGGGGAAGTTCGAGCCGTCGCCGATCCACACTGTCAGCGCCTTGGAGCCGAGCGCCTTGCCGATCTCGATGCATTCGAGATTGTGCTCGACCGCTTGCGCCCGTGTTGCTACGTCGGTGTGGCTGAGCGAGCCGTATTTATAGGAATGGGCCTGGCGGGGCGCATCGGAAAAGGTGTTGGAATTCATCGCATCGAAGCCGAGGCCGAGCGTATCACCCTTGGCCCTCAACTCCCTGGCATCCGCCTTGTCCCAGGGAATGTGCAGCGAGACGTTCGGCGTCGCCTGCGTCAGCTGGTTGATGACGGCGCAATCGTCGAGTTTGTCGAAGATGCCGCGCGGCTCGCCGGTGCCGGGGAAACGGGCAAACCGCGTGCCGCCGGTGCCGACGCCCCAGGAGGGAACGGCAACGAAGAATTCCCCAACCTTCCGGGTGACTGCTTCGATATCGACGTCGCGACGGGCAAGCGTCGCACCCAGCGCCTCGTAATCGGCTTTCAGCGCGATTGCCCGCTTGTCGTTGTCCGTCGCGACCAGATCTGGCGCAATCCTGGATTCTGTCATCTATTCCTCCCTGGTCGCGAACCATAGGGCACGGTTCGCGTTCAAATGCTTACATGTCTTCAAACTAAGGAGCGACGATGGACGTTGTCCGCATTCTTCTTGCGATCATCCTGCCGCCCCTTGGCGTATTTTTGCAGGTCGGGATCGGCCTGCATTTCTGGCTCAATATATTGCTGACACTCTGCGGCTATGTGCCGGGGATCATCCACGCGATATGGGTGATCCTCCGGAAATAGCTCCCTCCGTTTGCTCTACGCAATTCCGGACGCAAAACCCCTGCACACTGCTGCTGGAATTGCTCTAGCGCGTAAAACTCTGCACGTTGCCGGCATCGACGTTGATGATGTTGCCGGTCGATTTTGCCGAAAGGTCCGATGCGAGGAAATAGATCGCCTCGGCGATATCTTCCGGAAACACGTTGAGTTTCAGCATCGACCGCTTGCGGTAATGTTCCTCGAGATCGTCCACCTCGATCTTGGACGAGGCGGCGCGCTGCTCGCGCCATTCGCCGCTCCAGATCTTCGAGCCGCGCAGGACGGCATCCGGATTGACGGTGTTGACGCGGATGCCGGCATCCGCGCCTTCGAGCGCCAGGCAGCGGGCGAGATGGATTTCGGCAGCCTTGGCGGTGCAATAGGCAGCCGCATTCGGCGAAGCGGCCAGACCGTTCTTCGAAGCGACGAAGACGACGTTGCCACCGAGCGTCTGACGGCGAAACAGGCGGAAGGCTTCGCGCGAGACGAGGAAATAGCCAGTCGCCAGAATATCGATATTGCGGTTCCACGTCGACAGTTCGGTCGCTTCGATCGGTGCGGAGGAGGCAATGCCGGCATTCGAGACGAGGATATCGATGCCGCCGAATTCGACGCAGGCTTCCGCGAAGGAGGCGATCACCGCATCTTCCTTGGTGACGTCGAGCCGGACGCTGCGCACGGCGTCAGCGCCGAACTTCTTGACGAAATCGGCTTCGGTGCCTTCGAGCGCTGCCTGGTCGATATCGGCAAGCACCACGCAGGCACCTTCGCCGACGAGGCGTGCGGCCGTCGCCCGGCCGATGCCGCCGGCGCCGCCGGTGACGAAGGCGACGCGKCCGGCAAGGCTCTTCGGCTTCGGCATGCGCTGGAGCTTCGCCTCTTCGAGCAGCCAATATTCGATATCGAAGGCTTCCTGCTCGGGCAGGCCCTGATATTCGGAGACCGTCGAGGCGCCGCGCATGACGTTGATGGCGTTGACGTAGAATTCGCTGGCAATGCGAGCCGTCGCCTTGTCGCGGGCAAAGGACAGCATGCCGACGCCGGGAACGAGGAAGATGACGGGATTGGCGTCGCGCATGGCGGGCGAATTGTCATGCTTGCAGTCGTTATAATAGCGGGCGTAGTCGGCGCGGTAGTCCTCCAGCGCCTTGTCGAGACCGGCGACGATCGCGTCGACATCCGGCTTGGCCGGGTCGAAATCGACGATCAGCGGGCGGATCTTGGTGCGCAGGAAATGATCGGGGCAGCTGGTGCCGAGCGCGCCGAGCGGACGCAAATCGCCGGAATTGACGAATTCGAGCACGGCGTCCTGATCGTCGAAATGCCCGAGCTTGCGCTCTTGCTTGCCGATGCGGCCGCGGATCTCCGGCATCAGCCGGGCGGCGATGGCGCGGCGTTCGGCAACGGCCAGGCTCTGAGCGACCGCGCCGCCGAAAATCGTCTTGCCGTCGGTCTTTTCAGCGAACCAGACGATCGCCTTGTTGATGATATCGAGCGTCAGCTCGTAGCAGGCCTTGGCATCATTCGCCCAGGTGAAGAGGCCGTGGCTTTCGAGCACGACACCCTTGGCATTCGGATTGGCTGCAACGAAAGCGCCAAGGTCGAGGCCGAGCTGGAAGCCCGGACGGCGCCAGGGCAGCCAGCCGATCTCGTCGCCGAAGATCTGCTGCGTCAATTCCTTCGAATTCTTCGACGCGGCGATCGCGATGATCGCGTCGGGATGCATGTGGTCGACATGGGTGAAAGGCACGAAACCGTGCAGCGGTGTGTCGATCGAGGCGGCACGGGCATTCAGGTTGAAGGTGCAGTGCGGCAGGAAGCCGACCATGCGGTCCTCGTCCTCGACACCCTTGTAGATGCCCTTCAGCGATTCCAGCTTGTCCTGGTAGAGCGTCGCGAAACCGTCGAGCTTGATCGTGCCGACGTCGCCGCCCGAGCCCTTGACCCAAAGTACCTTCACCTTGCCGCCGGTAAGCGGATCGGTTTCCATCACCTTCGCCGAGGTGTTGCCGCCGCCATAATTGGTGATGCGCTTGTCGGCGCCGAGCAGGTTGGAACGATAGAGCAGCTTGCCAGGCTCATCGAGGCCTGCCGCGTAAGCATCATCCCACCGGTTTTCCAGAAGCCGGACGTTCGCCGCCATGTCATCCTCCCATATGAAATCTTCATCGAGACACAAAGTTCGCGCCCCTTTTCGCTGACGGTATCGCTCATCAAAATGGAGGTTGTCAATCGAAAACGATCAAATTCGATTATTGTGCAGCGCAATATGAAAATTTATGATCGTTTTTGATTGACACATTGTCATATGTGCGAAATAAACGGTCCAAGGAGGAGCCCCATGCACGAACGCGAACGCCATCGCATCATTCTGAGCGCCGTTCAGGAAAAGTCCGTCGTGACGGTTCAGGATATTTCCGAACTGACCGAGGCTTCCGAGGCGACGATCCGGCGCGACATCGCGGCTCTTCATGTCCAGGGCAAGATCCGGCGTGTGCGCGGCGGCGCCGAGGCCGTGCATCCGCCGCAGCTCGGCAATCTCGCCGGCCGCCCCTTCCGTGTTTCGGAATCGGTCAATATCGACAAGAAACGCGCAATCGCCCGCCAGGCCGTCGAGCTATGCGATCCGGGCGACGCGATCATCATCAACGGCGGCACGACCACCTTCCAGATGGTGCATTTCATGGCGGCGCACCGCCTGCAGGTGATGACCAATTCCTTCGCGATCGCCGAACATCTGGTCAAGCATTCGAAGAACACGGTAACGGTGCCGGGCGGCGCGATCTATCGCGAACAGAGCCTGATCCTCTCCCCTTTCGACAATGATGCTATCCGCAATTTCTACGCCCGCCGCTTCTTCATCGGCGCGCAGGGTATCGGCCCGCTCGGCATCATGGAAGCCGACGCGCTGATCATCCAGAGCGAACAGAAGCTGATGCATCAGGCCGACGAATTGGTCGTCATGGYTGATTCCAGCAAGTTCCATCGCCGGTCGAGCCTCATTCTGTGCCCGCTCGAGCGTGTGTCTACAATCATCACCGATGACGGCATTCCAGAGGAAGCCGTCAGGATGATCGAGAATGCCGGCATCAGGCTCATTGTCGCGAGCCCGGTCACCCAGGCAATCAAGGAGGATTCCTCGTCGGTCGCATAAGGCGCCGGGGAGGTGTGAAGAGTGTCAATCAAGTGGGAGGATGAAAGCATGAAACTCGCAAAGAAACTCGCAATCGGCGTGGCATTTGCCGTCGCCATGATGGCCGGCACGGCAAGTGCTGCCGACATCAAGATCGGTCTCGTCGTCAAGTCGCTCGGCAACGGCTTCTTCGATGCTGCCAACAAGGGTGCGCAGGAAGCCGCCAAGGAACTCGGCGGCGTAGAGGTCATCTATACCGGTCCGACGACGACGACGGCCGAAGGCCAGATCGAAGTCATCAATTCGCTGATCGCCCAGGGCGTCAGTGCCATCGCCGTTTCGGCCAACGATCCCGACGCGCTCGTTCCGGCGCTGAAGAAAGCGACACAGCGCGGCATCAAGGTCATCTCCTGGGATTCCGGCGTCGCACCTGAAGGCCGTATCCTGCAGCTCAACCCGTCGTCCAACGAACTGATCGGCAAGATGTGCCTGACGCTCGTCAAGGACCATCTCGACGGCGGCAAGGGTGACTTCGCCATCCTGTCGGCCACGACCACCTCGACCAACCAGAACATCTGGATCGACCAGATGAAGAAGCAGCTCAAGGATTTCCCGGGCCTCAACCTCGTCACCACGGTCTATGGCGACGACCTCTCGGACAAGTCCTATCGTGAAGCCGAGGGCCTCTTGAAGGCCAACCCGAACATCAAGGTCATCGTCGCTCCGACGACGGTCGGCGTTCTCGCCGCGTCGAAGGTTGTCGAAGACAAGGGCCTTGTCGGCAAGGTCTACGTCACCGGCCTTGGCCTGCCGTCCGAAATGGCCGGCGCGATCAAGTCGGGCGCCACGAAGGAATTCGCCATCTGGAACCCGATCGATCTCGGCTACTCAGCAACGCAGATCGCTTATCGCCTCGTCAAGGGCGAGACCGACGGCAAGCCAGGCAGCGAGATCGAAGCCGGCCGCATGGGCAAGATCAAGGTCGGCGACAACGGTGAAGCCGCCATGGCCGATCCCTTCGTCTACAATGCTTCGAATATCGACCAGTTCTCCAAGGTCTTCTGATCTGGAGCCGACGCATAAAAGCCCGGCGGCCTGATGGCCGCCGGGATTCTCATTCGACACTGGTAGAAGCTCGATGAACGCCGCCTTTCAACAAACCGCCACGGACAGCAAAACCGGTGATGCGCCCGCCATTCTGGAAATGCGCGGCATCTCCCAGATCTTTCCGGGCGTGAAGGCGCTCGACAATGTCAGCATCGCGCTGCATCCCGGCACGGTGACTGCGCTGATCGGCGAAAACGGCGCCGGCAAATCGACGCTGGTGAAGATCCYGACCGGCATCTACAGGCCGAACGAAGGCGAGATCCTGGTCGACGGCCAGCCGGTGACCTTTGCCAACGCCCAGGCCGCAATCGATGCCGGCGTTACCGCCATCCATCAGGAAACCGTGCTGTTCGACGAGTTGACGGTTGCCGAAAACATTTTCCTCGGCCATGCGCCGCGCACGCGTTTGCGCACCATCGACTGGCAGGTGATGAACAGCCGCGCGAAGGCGCTGCTGACCGCGCTTGAAAGCAATATCGATCCGACGATCCGGCTGAAGGACCTCTCGATCGCGCAGCGCCATCTGGTGGCGATTGCGCGCGCTCTGTCGATCGAGGCCCGCATCGTCATCATGGACGAACCGACGGCAGCCCTTTCCCGCAAGGAGATCGACGATCTCTTCCGCATCGTCCGGGGCCTGAAGGAAAAGGGCAAGGCGATCCTCTTCATCAGCCACAAGTTCGACGAGGTCTACGAGATCGCCGACGATTTCGTCGTCTTCCGCGACGGCCGCGCCGTCGGCCAGGGCCGGCTCAAGGAAACGCCGCAGGACGAGATCGTCCGCATGATGGTCGGCCGCGACGTCGAGAATGCCTTTCCGAAGGTCGATGTCGCCATCGGCGGCCCGGTTCTGGAGATCCGCAACTACAGCCATCGCACTGAATTTCGCGACATCTCCTTCACCCTGCGCCAGGGCGAAATTCTCGGTATTTACGGTCTGATCGGCGCCGGGCGTTCGGAACTGTCCCAATCGCTCTTCGGCATCACCAGGCCACTCTCCGGCACCATGATGCTCGAAGGCCGCGAAATCACCATCCATTCGCCGCAGGATGCGATCCGCGCCGGCATCGTCTACGTGCCGGAGGAGCGCGGTCGCCACGGGTTGGCGCTGCCGATGCCGATCTTCCAGAATATGACGCTGCCTTCGCTAACCCGCACCTCGCGCCGGGGCTTTCTCCGGGCGGCAGAAGAATTCGCGCTCGCCCGCAAATATGCCGAGCGGCTGGACCTGCGCGCGGCCGCCCTTTCCGTCCCGGTCGGCACGCTGTCGGGCGGCAACCAGCAGAAGGTCGTCATCGGCAAATGGCTGGCGACGGCGCCGAAGGTCATCATCCTCGATGAACCCACAAAGGGCATCGACATCGGCTCGAAGGCAGCCGTGCACGGCTTCATCAGCGAACTCGCCGCCGAGGGCCTGTCGATCATCATGGTCTCGTCCGAACTGCCCGAGATCATCGGCATGTCGGACCGCGTCCTGGTGATGAAGGAGGGTCTCGCCGCCGGGATTTTCGACCGCGCCGAGCTGTCGCCGGAAGCGCTGGTGCGCGCCGCCACCGGCAATGCATGAGGCCCGCAATGCATAAGGCCCAGCAATTCATAAGGCCCAGGAATTCCTAAGGTAAGAGCATGGCAAGACTGATCAGAAAACGCGAAACCCTGCTGTTCCTCATCATCGTCGTGATGATCGCGATCTTTTCGACGCGCGCTGCCGATTTCGCAACGCCGGAGAATCTCGCCGGCATTTTCAACGATACCTCCATCCTGATCATCCTGGCGCTGGCGCAGATGACGGTCATCCYGACGAAATCGATCGACCTGTCGGTTGCCGCCAACCTCGCCTTCACCGGCATGGCGATCGCGATGATGAATGCCGCCTATCCCGACCTGCCGCTCGTCGTGCTCATCCTTGCCGCGATCGTCATCGGCGCCTGCCTCGGCGCCATCAACGGCTTTCTCGTCTGGGCGCTCGAAATCCCGCCGATCGTCGTCACACTCGGCACGCTCACCATCTATCGCGGCATGGCCTTCGTGCTTTCGGGCGGGGCATGGGTCAACGCCCACCAGATGACGCCGGTCTTTCTGTCGGTGCCGCGCACGCCGATCCTCGGCCTGCCGGTTCTCGGCTGGGTGGGCATCGTCATCGTGCTTCTGATGTATGTCCTGCTCAGATACACCCAGTTCGGCCGCTCGGCCTATGCGACCGGCGGCAATCCGACCGCGGCCGTCTATGCCGGCATCGATACGGGCTGGACGAAATTCCTGGCCTTCGTTCTGTCGGGCGCGCTGGCCGGTCTTGCGAGCTATCTCTGGGTGTCGCGCTATGCCGTCGCCTATGTCGATATCGCCAACGGCTTCGAACTCGACAGCGTCGCGGCCTGCGTCATCGGCGGCATCTCGATTGCCGGCGGCGTCGGCTCGGTCGCCGGCACCGTGCTCGGCGCGCTCTTCCTCGGCGTCATCAAGAATGCGCTGCCGGTGATCGGCATTTCACCCTTCACGCAGATGGCGATCTCCGGAACCGTCATCATTCTCGCCGTCGCCTTCAACGCCAGGCGCGAGCGCAACCGCGGGCGCATCATCCTGCGCGACCGCGCCGCAGCCGAGATCAGAACGGAGGCCGCAGCATGAGCGCCGTGTCCACACACGAAAAGCGGATCATCCCCGACCGCCTCGGCACACCCTTCCGCCGCATCGCCGCGAGCTGGGAAGTGCTGCTCTTTGCCGTCGCCGTGCTGATCTTCATCTTCAATTCGCTGGCCTCGCCCTATTTCCTCGATGCCTGGAACCTCTCGGACGCCACCTTCAATTTCACCGAAAAGGCGATGATTGCCTTCGCCATGGCGCTGCTCGTCATATCGGGCGAGATCGACCTTTCGGTCGCCGCGATCATCGCGCTGGCCTCGACGGCAATGGGCGCGGCAGCCCAGGTCGGCATCGGCACACCGGGTCTGGTCGCGATCGGCATCGGCACCGGCCTTGCCTGCGGCATCTTCAACGGCGTGCTGGTCTCGGTGCTGAAACTGCCGTCGATCGTCGTCACCATCGGCACGATGAGCCTTTTCCGCGGCATTTCCTATATCGTGCTCGGCGATCAGGCCTATGGCAAATACCCGGCGGATTTCGCCTATTTCGGCCAGGGCTATGTCGTCTGGGTATTCTCCTTCGAATTCGTGCTCTTCATCGTGCTGGCGATCCTCTTCTCCATCCTGCTGCATGCGACGAATTTCGGCCGGCAGGTCTATGCGATCGGCAACAATGACTTCGCCGCCCGCTTTTCCGGTATTCCGGTCGAGCGCGTCAAATTCATCCTCTTCCTGCTGACCGGCATCATGAGCGGCATCGCCGCCGTCTGCCTGACCTCACGCCTCGGCTCGACCCGGCCGTCGATCGCTCAGGGCTGGGAGCTCGAGGTCGTCACCATGGTCGTGCTCGGCGGCATCTCGATCCTCGGCGGCTCAGGCACCATCGTCGGCGTCGTCATCGCCGCCTTCGTCATGGGCCTCGTCACCTTTGGCCTCGGCCTGTTGAACGTGCCCGGCATCGTCATGTCAATCTTCATCGGCCTGCTTCTGATCATCACCATCGCCATCCCGATCATCGCCCGCCGCATCAAGGTCATGAGCTCCCGATGACTTTAGAAAAACACGCCTTCAAAATGCAGCTCAATCCCGGCATGGAAGCCGAATACCGCAAGCGGCATGACGAGATCTGGCCGGAACTGGTCGATCTCCTGCACAAGTCAGGCGCCAGCGACTATTCCATTCATCTCGACCGCGAGACCAACACGCTGTTCGGCGTGTTGACGCGGCCCGYCGACCATACGATGGCGAGCCTGCCGGAGCATCCCGTCGTTAAAAAATGGTGGGCTTATATGGCCGATATCATGGCGACCAATCCCGACAATTCACCGGTCCAGAGCGACCTGGTCACCGTCTTCCATATGCCATGAACGCCACCTCCTATCGCCGCATCGCCGTCCTCGACATCGGCAAGACCAATGCCAAGGTCGTTGTGCTCGACAGCGAGACGGGCGCCGAGATCGCCGTGTTGAAACGGCCGAATATCGCGATCAAAACCGGTCTCTATCCGCATTACGACGTAGAGGCTCTCTGGTCCTTTGCGCTCGATGCGCTGAAGAGCCTTGCGCGCGAGCCCGGCTTCGACGCCATTTCGATCACCACCCATGGCGCCTCCGCGGCACTGCTTGCCCGGGACGGCACGCTTGCCATGCCGGTCATCGACTATGAACACGAATATCCGCAGGACATCCGCGATGCCTATACGCGGCTGCGCCCCTCCTTCGACGAAACCTTCTCGCCGCGCCTCGCGATGGGTCTCAATGTCGGCGCACAGCTGCACTACCAGAAGAGCGCCTTTCCCGAGGAATTCGCCGAGGTGGCGACCATCCTCACCTATGCGCAATATTGGACGGCGCGGCTGACGGGTGTTGCCGCCAATGAGCTGACCTCGCTCGGCTGTCACACCGACCTCTGGAACCCGAGGGCCGGCCGCTATTCCTCGCTCGTCGACAGGCTCGCCATCGGCGACCTCATGGCGCCGATCCATTCTGCCTTCGATGCGCTCGGCCCGGTCCTGCCGGATATCGCCGCTGAGCTCGGCCTTGCCGCACCCGTGCCGGTCTATTGCGGCATTCACGATTCCAATGCTTCGCTGCTGCCGCATCTGGTCCATCGGGCCGCACCCTTCGCCGTCGTCTCCACCGGCACATGGGTCATCAATTTCGGCGTCGGCGGCGATCTTGCCCATCTCGATCCGAAACGCGATGCGCTCGCCAATGTCGATGCCTATGGCCGGGCCGTCCCCTCCTCGCGTTTCATGGGCGGCCGTGAATTCGAGATCCTGTCGGCCGAGATCGGCCCCGTCGACGAAAAAGCCGCCCAGGCGGCAATCGGCTCGGTCATCGACAAAGGCATGATGCTGCTGCCGAATATTGCCCCCGGTTCCGGGCCCTTTCCCGGAAAGGAAAGCCGCTGGATCGGTGCCGAAGAGGCAAGCCGCGAGGAGCGCTCTGCCGCTGCCTGCCTCTATCTCGCCTTGATGACCGATGCCTGCCTCGGACTGATCGGCGCCAAGGGCCCTGTGATCGTCGAGGGGCCTTTCGCGCTGAATGAGACCTATCTCAAGCTGCTTGCCGCCCTAACCAGTCGCGAGGTCATGGCCCTTCCGGGGTCGACCGGCACCAGCCAGGGTGCCGCCCTTCTCACCGGCATCCGGCCAGTGTCGGGTGCCGAGACGCATGTTCCGCCGACCGATATCCCGGGGCTGGCCGCCTATCGCACTCGCTGGTACGCGGCGATGGAATAGGAGTCTTTCCAAAAGCGGCCTTGTTCGTCCCTGCCTTCTCGTTAGTGTGGCACCTCGAAAATCAGGTCGAGGAGATAGCATGACAGAGACATTCGATCCGCGCACGGTTGCAGCCGGGCTGCACAGCCTGCGACAGGCCGGCCGTCAGGAGGCAACGGACACTTTCGCGCTGCCAGCCGATCTCCATCAGGCGATGGAGGCGCAGGATTTGCTTGCCGCCGCGGACGGTATTTCGAGCAATGCCTGGAAAGTAACGGTCTCGCCGCAGGGCCAGGCGGTCACCGCTCCGCTGCATCCCTATGCCGAAGCCGTCTCGGGGGCTGACATTCCCTGGTATCCGGGCCTGAAATTCGAAACCGAGATCGCCGTCCGTCTTGGCAGTGACCTGCCGGTCCGCACAGGCGCCTACAGCCGCACTGAGGTGGTCGAGGCGATCGCCGCTGTCTATCTCGGCGCCGAACTGCTGGTGAGCGCCGTTAGGGAAAGCGGCAGCGTTTCGTTTCTGCTGTTCGTCGCCGACCGGCTCGGCAATAGCGGCTATGTGCTCGGTCCGAAGCTCGAAAAAAGCGTTGTCGACACCGTCGGGGGAACGCCGCTCAAGGTCACTCATGCCGGCCGCACGATCTATGACGGTCTGGCACAGCATCCGAAGGGCGACGTTCTCACCTGGCTCGTCGATTATGCCAATGACGGCTTGCGCCCGGAGACATCGCTGAAGACGGGCGCGCTCATCACCACAGGCACGTTGAGCGGCGCGATCGAACTGACCGAACCCGGCGAGATCGACGTCGAACTCGGCAATAGCAGGCTCAGCTTCTCGGTGTCGAAGGGTTGATTGGCGCCGCGGTGCTCACGCCTTCTCGCGGAACATCTCGATGATGGCGGAAAAGTCCCTCCCGCCATTGCCCTGTTTTTCGAAGAGCGCATAAAGCTGTGCTGCTTCCGCACCGAGCGGAGTGGAGGCGCCGCTCGCCAGCRCCGCCTCCTGCGAAAGCCTGAGATCCTTCAGCATCAAGGCTGCGGCAAAGCCCGGTCTGTAGTCGTTATTCGCCGGCGAGGTCGGGACCGGTCCGGGCACCGGGCAATAAGTATTGATCGACCAGCACTGGCCAGACGAGGTCGAGGCGACGTCGAACAGCGCCTGATGCGAGAGACCAAGCTTTTCGGCGAGCACGAAGGCCTCGCAGACGCCCACCATCGAAATGCCGAGGATCATGTTGTTGCAGATCTTTGCTGCCTGGCCGGCGCCGGCCTCGCCGCAATGGACGATCTTCTTTCCCATCGCCTCGAGGATCGGTTTTGCCCTGGCGAAGGCGTCTTCCGAGCCGCCGGCCATGAAGGTCAGCGTGCCCGCGGTTGCCCCGCCCGTGCCGCCGGAGACGGGGGCATCGAGCGACAGGCAGCTTGAGGCCTTGGCCATTTCATGCGCCTTGCGGCTGCTGTCCACATCGATGGTCGAGCAATCGATGACCAGCGTGCCCTGTGCCGCGGTCTGCAGGATATCGGTCCAGGCCGTCAGCACATGTCTGCCCTGCGGCAGCATGGTAATGATGATCTCGGCATCCTTGACCGCCTGGCTGGCATGGCTTGCCGGCTTGACGCCGCTCTCCTCGGCCGCCTTCAGCACCGAAGCCGCGAGGTCGAAGCCCAAGACCTCGTGGCCTGATTTGACCAGATTGGCGGCCATCGGCCCGCCCATGTTGCCAAGCCCGATGAATGCGATCCTTGCCATGCTCTTCTCCTATCGATTGTCTTCGAGGATCATCGCTGCCGCCTTTTCGGCGATCATGATCGTCGGCGAATTGGTGTTGCCCGAGGTGATCGACGGCATCACCGAGGCGTCGGCGATCCTGAGCTTGCCGAGCGCCCTGAATCTCAGCCTCGGATCGACGACGCTATCCCTGTCGGCGCCCATTCGGCAGGTGCCGACAGGGTGGAAGATCGTCGTGCCGATGTCGCCCGCCGCCCGTTCCAGATCGGCCTCCGTCTGATAGGCAGGCCCCGGCTTGAATTCCTCCGGCCTGAAACGGGCAAATGAAGGCTGCGCGACGATCTTGCGCGTCAACCGTATTGAACGGACAGCTATGTCACGATCGCGCTGCGTCGAGAGGTATTTCGGGCTGATCGTCGGCTGGGCAGCAAAATCCGGGCTTGACAGGTGCACCGAACCCCGGCTTTCCGGCCTCAGATTGCAGACGCTCGCGGTGATCGCCGGGAAAGGATGGACGGGATCGCCGAACTTCTCCAGCGACACCGGCTGCACGTGATATTGCAGATCAGGCGTTTCGCGGTCCGGACCCGATCGGGTGAAGATGCCGAGCTGGCTCGGCGCCATCGCCATCGGCCCGGAGCGGCGGACGAGATATTCGAGCCCGATCGCCGCCTTGCCGATCAGCTTGGTCGCCTTCTCGTTCAGTGTCGGAACGCCTGTCACCTTATAGGCCAGACGCAGTTGCAGATGGTCCTGCAGGTTCTCACCGACACCCTTCACCTCGGTGACGACATCGACGCCCGCTTGGCTGAGAACCTCGCCCCTGCCGATGCCTGACAGTTCCAGGATATGCGGCGAACCGATCGAACCGGCCGAAAGGACGGTTTCTTTCGCAGCATAGGCGCGTTTCGCCACGCCGCCGTGCTGGAACTCGACGCCGGCAACGGCGCCCTCTTCCACCAACAGCCGCCGGACCTGTGCCTTGATCAGCACCGTCAGGTTGGACCGTTTCATCGCCGGGCGCAGGAAGGCCTTCGAGGTGTTCCAGCGGATGCCGGAACGCTGATTGACGTCGAAATAGCCGGAACCCTCATTGCTGCCGCGGTTGAAATCCGCGGTCTCCGGAATGCCGGCTTCCTTGGCCGCCTGTTGGAAGGCATCGAGCACCGCCCAGCGCACCCGCGCTTTCTCGATGCGCCATTCGCCGCCGGCACCATGCATCTCGTCTTCGCCGCGATAAAAATCCTCGGACTGGCGGAAGAAGGGCAGAACATCGTCCCAGCCCCAGCCGCTGCAGCCCATCTGCCGCCAGAGATCGTAATCGCGTGCCTGGCCGCGCATGTAGATCATGYCGTTGATCGACGAGGAGCCACCGAGCACCTTGCCGCGCGGATAGCTCAGCGCCCGGCCGTTTAACCCCGCTTCCGGCGCCGTGGTGAAGCACCAGTCGGTGCGCGGGTTGTTGATGCAATAGAGATAACCGACCGGAATATGGATCCAGTGATAATTGTCGCTGCCGCCGGCTTCGAGCAGCAGCACCCGGCTCCTGCCATCGGCCGACAGCCGGTTGGCGAGCACGCAGCCGGCGCTGCCTGCCCCGATGATGATGTAGTCGTAACGATCCATGCCCCGACGAGACTCCAGATGCTTGCCGCTTCCCCCTCCCCGCAGCACGGGGAGAGGGACAGTCGCAGCGCCGCCGCCCGTCTCTTTTCCCGGGAAAGAGGGTTTCCTTCCGGAAAGAGAGAGGTCCGCCCGTTCAGCGGCGATAGACGAAGCCCAGTTTCCGCCCCAGCCGAGAGGCGTAGAATTCGCCGATGATGCCGCGGCGGAAGATCAGCACGCAGACCATGAAGACGATGCCGGTGATGATCGTCACCGGGAATTCCGACGTGGCGAGGTAGTTTTCCAGCGCCACCACCAGCCCGGCGCCGAAGAGCGGGCCGATCAGCGTGCCGATGCCGCCAAGCAGCGTCATCAGGATCACCTCGCCCGACATCTGCCAGGCGACGTCGGTCAGCGTTGCAAACTGGAAGACGATCGATTTCACAGCACCCGCGAGCCCGGCAAGGGCTGCCGACATGACGAAGGCGCCGAGCTTGTAGCGCGCCACGGAATAACCGAGCGAGATTGCCCGCTGCTCGTTCTCACGGATCGATTTCAGGATCATGCCGAAGGGCGAATTGATGAAGCGCCAGATAATCAGCACGCCGATGATGAACACGGCCAGCACGAAGTAATACATGTTGGTCGAGCTGTTCAGATCGATGAAGCCGAAGAGATGGCCGCGCGGCACGGACTGGATGCCATCCTCGCCTTCGGTGAACTTCGCCTGCAGGCAGAAGAAGAAGAACATCTGCGACAGCGCCAGCGTGATCATCGCGAAATAGATGCCTTGGCGGCGGATGGCGAAGAAACCCATGACGAGGCCGAGAAACGCCGCCCCCACCACCCCGATCAGGATGCCGAGTTCCKGCGGCAAGCCCCATGCCTTCACCGTATAGGCGGTGAAATAGGCCGCCCCGCCGAAGAAGGTGGCATGGCCGAAGGAAAGCAGGCCGGTATAGCCGAGCAGCAGGTTGAAGGCGCAGGCAAAGAGCGCGAAGCAGAGCAGCTTCATCAGGAAGATCGGATAGAAGAAAAACGGCGCCAGCAGCAGAAGCAGCAGCCCGGCAAGCAGGAAGCCCGCCTGCACCGAAAGGGCGGTGCGGTTTTTTTCCGTTCCGATGGCGTCGGTGATGTCAGCCATGTCAGGCATCCCGTCCAAAGAGGCCCGCGGGCCTGATGAGAAGCACGATCGCCATGATGACGAAGATCACGATGTTGGAAGCCTCGGGATAGAAGACCTTGGTCAGGCCCTCGGCGATGCCGAGCACATAACCGGTGATGATCGCGCCCATGATCGATCCCATGCCGCCGACGACGACGACGGCGAAGACGACGATGATCATGTTCGATCCCATCAGCGGCGAGACCTGGTAGATCGGCGCCGCCAGCACGCCGGCAAAGGCGGCGAGACCGGCGCCCAGCGCGTAGGTGAGCGTCAGGAGCACCGGCACGTTGACGCCGAAGACCTGAACCAGCACGGCGTTTTCGGTGGCGGCCCTGAGATAGGCACCGAGCTTGGTCTTTTCGATCAGCAGCCAGGTGCCGAGGCAGACGACCAGCGAGACGACGACCACCCAGCCGCGATAGATCGGCAGGAACATGAAGCCGAGATTGGCTCCGCCGGCGAGCGCTGCCGGCGTCGCATAGGGCTGGCCGGAAGAGCCGTAGAGGTAGCGGAAGGTGCCCTCGACCGCGAGCGCCAGCCCGAAGGTGAAGAGCAGGCCGTAAAGCGGATCGAGATCATAGAGCCGGCGCAGGAACAGCCGCTCGATGACAGCGCCGGCGAGGCCGACGATAACGGGCGCCAGGATCAGTGATGGCCAGTAGCCGATGCCGGCATAGGTCAGCAGCAGGTAGGCGACGAAGGCGCCGAGCATATATTGCGCGCCATGGGCGAAGTTGATCACCCTAAGCAGGCCGAAGATGATGGCGAGGCCGAGGCTGAGCAGCGCGTAGAACGAGCCGTTGATCAGACCGATCAGCAGCTGGCCGAACAGCGCCTGCAGGGGAATGCCGAAGATCATCGTCATCTGGTCACACTCCCAGAACCTTGTGCAGCGTGTCCATGCGCTGCGGCAGTTCACCAACCGGGAATTCCGCCACCATCTGCCCATGATCCATCAGATAGAAGCGATCGGCAATACGGCTGGCGAAACGGAAATTCTGCTCGACGAGCAGGATCGTCATGCCGCGCTCCTTCAGCGTCTTCAGCACCTCGCCGATGCGCTGGACGATCACGGGGGCAAGCCCTTCCGTCGGTTCGTCGAGAATGAGCAGCCTGACGCCGGTGCGTAGGATTCGGGCGATCGCCAGCATCTGCTGTTCGCCGCCTGACAGTTTGGTGCCCGGGCTGCCGCGGCGCTCGTAGAGATTGGGGAAGAGCTCGTAGATTTCGTCGAGCGTCATGCCGCCTTCGGCTACGACAGGCGGCAGCAGCAGGTTTTCCGAAACGGTAAGCGTCGAGAAGATGCCGCGCTCCTCCGGCACGAAGCCGATGCCTCGACGCGCCGTCTTGTGCAGCGGCACCTGCATCATATCGCTGCCGGCAAAGCTGATCTTGCCTTTGCGGGTTCGCACGATGCCGGTGATGGTGCGCAGCGTCGTCGTCTTGCCGACGCCGTTGCGGCCGAGAATGGTGATCGTCTCGCCTTCGGCCACACGCATGTCGACGCCATGCAATATGTGGCTTTCGCCGTACCAGGCATTGAGCCCCTGGACTTCGAGGAGAGCGGCCATCAATGCTCCTCCGTGCCCATATAGGCCACACGCACGCGCTCGTCCTGGCTGACGGTGGCATAATCACCCTCGGCGAGAATCTCGCCGCGCTGCAATACGGTAACATGCTGGCAGATATTGGCGACGACGGACAGATTGTGCTCGACCATCAATACGGCGCGGTCGCGGGCGACCTCGCGGATGATCGAGGAGACGACGCCGACATCCTCCTGCCCCATGCCGGCCATCGGCTCGTCGAGCAGCAGCACCTTCGGATCCAATGCTAGCGTGGTGGCGATCTCCAGCACGCGCTTGCGGCCGTAGGAAAGATCGGCGGCGATGTGATCGCGCTCCTTGGAAAGCCCGACACTGGCGAGCAGTTGCTCGGYGCGCTCGTTCAACCGATCGAGTGCCGAAAGCGGCCGCCAGAACTGTGTGGAAAGATTGTTCGGCCGCTGCAGCGCCACGCGCACATTGTCGAGAACGCTCAGATGCGGAAAGACCGCCGAGATCTGGAAAGAGCGCACAAGCCCCATGCGCGCCACCTTGTCGGGCGGCGTCTTCGTGATGTCAACGCCCATCAGGGTGATCGTGCCTGATGTCGGCTGGAGGAACTTGGTCAGCAGGTTGAAGACCGTCGTCTTGCCGGCGCCGTTCGGGCCGATCAGCGCATGCACGCTTGCGTCATGCACATCGAGATCGACGTTCTTGACGGCCGTGAAGCCGCCGAAATCGCGGCGCAGGCCGCGGGCGGACAACACCACCCGCGGCTTTTCCTGAGTTTCAATTGCGGAAACCGCCATCGTGCTTACTTCACCAGATCGCAACCGCTCTTGGCGGGATCGATATAGGCTTCCTTGCCGGGAATGGTGGCGAGCACGTTGAAGTAATCCCACGGCTCCTTGCTTTCGGCAGGCTTCTTGACCTGCAGCAGGTACATATCGTGGATCATGCGGCCATTGGCGCCGACCGTACCGCCGCGGCCGAAGACGTCGTCGACCGGCATTTCATGCAGCTGCTTGGCGACGGCTTCCGTCTCGTCGGTGCCGGCCTTCTGCACCGCTTTCAGATATTGCGTCACCGCCGAATAGGTGCCGGTATGGATCATGTTCGGCATCTTGCCGGTGCGGGCAAAGAACTTCTTGGCGAAGGCCCGGCTTTCGTCGTCGCGGTTCCAGTAATAGCCTTCCGTCAGCGTCAATCCCTGTGCCGCCTCGAGACCGAGGCCGTGGACTTCGGCCAATGTGAAGAGCAGCGCCGCCAGATGCTGGCCGCCCTGGGTGATGCCGAATTCGGCCGCCTGCTTGATGGCGTTCGACGTATCGAGGCCGGCATTGGCAAGGCCGATCACCTTGGCGCCGGATGATTGCGCCTGCAGCAGGAAGGACGAGAAGTCCTGGGTCGACAGCGGATGGCGCACGGCGCCGACGACCGTGCCGCCGCTTGCCTTGACGTAATCGCTGGTCTGCTGCTCCAGCGAATAGCCGAAGGCATAGTCTGCGGTCAGGAAGAACCAGCTGTCGCCGCCCTGCTTGACCAGCGCGCCGCCGGTGCCGACGGCCAGCGCATGCGTGTCATAGGCCCAATGGAAGCCGTAAGGCGAGCAGGCCTTGCCGGTCAGATCCGTCGTCGCAGCACCCGTGACGATGTCGATCTTCTTCTTCTCCTTGGCGATCGCCTGCACGGCAAGCGCCACCGACGAGGTCGTCAGTTCCATGATCGCATCCACCTGCTCGGTGTCATACCATTGGCGGGCGATGTTGGAGGCGATATCCGCCTTGTTCTGGTGGTCGGCATCGACGATCTCGACCGGCACATCCAGCACTTTGCCGCCGAAATCCTCGACCGCCATCTTGGCGGCTTCGACGGAGGACTTGCCGCCGAAATCGGCATAGACACCCGACTGGTCGTTCAGGATGCCGATCTTGACCTTGCCGTCGGTCGCGCTCTGCGCGAGCACCGCTGTGCTGCTTGCAAGCAGAAATGCAACTGATGCAATGAGATTCTTTCGCATATGATCTCCTCCCAGAGATTGGCCAGATTGCGGATCTGTTCAAATTTGGCCAGCCGCACTCCTCAGAACGGCGGACCCTCACCCTACGATCACGGAAATCCCGCCCTGAGGCAACGGGTGGTTTACAACTAATTCCAAACAGCATCTGTGCATTTTTGAACAGAGGGTGAATTAGACAATTCTAGTCGGCGCTCCTAAAAAGCGCGAAATGGTAAGCATTTACCGTTATAACTAGGGCAGTTTCGAAGCTTCGGCAGGCCTGACAGCATTAGACAAAAGACCAATCGCATGAGGTCTGGTCTTCCCGTCGTCGAGCGTTTTGCTCGCGTTCTGCGCGAGACCCCGCTCGCAATGGCGTCAAGCCACAGCGGCGCAACGACCAGGCGAAGGTCAGATCAACCGCCGGAAGGCGATCGAGCGTGCGATTTGCGGCAGAGCTGATCCGCACCACACAAGCGAGGGTGCAAGCGACAGTTATTTCGGCTTACGCAGATCGAGAGATCCAGTCGGGAGAGGAACCACACTAGCAAGTCGTTTGCCTACCACAGTACCGATTGTCGGGGCCCCGGAAGTATTCCTGGATGCGGACTCGATTTGGCGAAGAAACAGTCCGCTATCATCTGCAAGAGATCCGATGGTAATCATCGGCTCATCGTCGACGAAAAGTATCAATCCAATGCCGGATCCAATCTTATCCTCCACCCTGCATGGCAGGACTCGCAGTACGGTCTCCGCCTTTGTCGAAAACAGGGATTTCACAAGGCCGCCAAGTGCTTCGATTTTATTGACGAACGGCCGCACGACAAGCGTGACCGCTTCTCCTTCAGATAGAGAGAGTTGGACGGAAAACTGAGCCGGCGCAGAACCGGTTGGCAGGCAAGCACTATACAGCTGAAAAATCGCGGCGCGGGCGAAATTCAACCGCGTATCATCGGATTCGGCTTCAGCGATTGATTGAAGAAAGCGTGAAGAGTTCACTGCCGCAATCCCTGTTTTGAATCGGGTAGCCCGATGATGATTCAATTTACAATATCGCATCTGGGAGCGAGCCGTCGGCATTATTCATATTACCAAATGCCGACCTGCGAAAATCTCCGGTTTGTCCCCGATATCCTGGATATACCGCGAATGTTTGGCGAAGCTGGAGATCCAGTTTAGATCGCAAGAAAATATGGAGGCATTTAGGTCAATACTCTGACGTGTTGAGATCGCTCTCAGTCGTCAGTTAGTATGCGACGATGTTGCAGACAATGCCCCTAGGGGAAAGAACGCGTAACCATCCCGGTTCGCAGGCGCTTCCGCTCGTCGTTCACGCATATTTTCTTCTTGAGCAACATGCTACATGTTGTTGGCGGCCAGCAATTCGAATGACAACACCCCGTGCTGTACCCGGTCCACGCCCGAGACGACAAGTGTGCTGGACGGCGGAATGGCTCGGTCGGCCCTAATTTTGTAGCTTGAGGGCGGCGTCGCGCAGAGCCTGCCAAGCGGGGCTGCCATCATTATGGATGTCGAATTTGTCGTAATCGTCCTGGGGATAGAGGCCCGAGTCCTGTGTGCTGACGAGCCGCCAGACCACCCAGCCTCCGCAATCCGACGTGGCGATCGTGTTCAGCCAAATTCCATAGGCATTTGCCTKATCGGCATCGGATCGCGGAACTCCAAATTCCTCCAGGATTACGGGTTTCCCGACATCTCGTCCGATCGCGCAGTATTCGCGAATGCGGGCATCGAAATCGGAATGGCTCATTTTGGCGTAGGATGGGTAGCCATGCCACGTGCCGAAATCGACGCTCGGAATGTCCATATCCGACAGCTTCTGATCCATATTCCCATGGCCGGTCGTTACGAGCTGTTTCGGTGCCAGGGATTTGACATAGGCTGACATTTCCGACACCCAGTCATGAAGGAGCGGTTTGGGATGGATGTCAGGTTCGTTGGCCAGATCCCAGGCAAATATGGTGGGGTCATCGGAATAGCGCACACCAGTAATCGTGTTGACGCGCGACAGAACATGCCGAACCCATTCCTTGTAATCGCGTCGGGTTCGCGGATCAGCGGCAAAAAAGGTGTATTTGTCCGAACTCCCGTACCAGGCGTTCATCTGCTGGGCACCGCCCGTGTAGGCCCAGAAATCGACGAATGCGAGGATCAGCTTAAGCTTGCGCTTCGCCGCTTCCGCGATGAGGAAATCGACCTTTTGCAGACCGTCAGGTCCGTCGTTGGGAACCATCTTGTTGGTTATCGGATCCCAACTCATCATGTAGATGCCCTTGGTTCCCAGATTGCTGGAATCGGCCGTGCTTTTTGAATTCCAGATCGTCGGCACCTGGCCGTCCAGCGACCCTATAACCGGTTGCAGGAAGGTGCGCACCACATTGGCACCCATTGCCGTGGCGTCGTCCAACACGCGGGTGACCTCGGCTGAAGAGCCAAATGTCAGATAATGGTTGTTTGCGCCGGCCACGCGAAATGGCTTGCCGTCGAGCAGGAAGCCCCCCTCTTTCGTCGTGACGAAAGATTGCTGCGAAGTTGACTGGGCGTCCGCAGATCCGAGTTGAGCAGACCAACAAAGCGCCAGCGCCACAGCGCCGACAGCGAAATTCCTAAAACGGTGAATACGTCTCATGCGAAGAAACTCCCTTTCAAGCCCGTGACGCAATTCCGATTTGGTCTGTCTCGTCGAGGGAATTGCCGCATGTCGAGACACCGGCAGCCGCTGGTGGCGCGGTGGTGGACGGCGTCGCAGTGTGCCGTGTGGCCCAATACAATGCCGGGCACAGAAGCAGGCCTTCCAGTGAAACAGCGATGACCCAGAAGTTGGCTGTGCCCGCGATCCCGAATTGCGCACCACCGGCGGCGGCCGCGATCTCCAGCACCGCACCGCCGATCAGAACGAGGGTGGCAAAACCCAGGCGCCGTCGGACACGTTGAACCGCCAGATAATGATACTTCAACGCCATTCCGAAAGCGGCAACGCCCAGAAACTGGAGGTCATTTCCTGCAATCGCAGCATAGGCCGGATTGAATATCCAGAGCATGAAGCGCGACAGGAAGAGGAACGCCAAGGCGGTCGCAGCGCAGACGAGCATCGACAAGCCGAGCGACAGGCGCAGGCGCGAAGGAAATAGCTCCGGCTCCCGCACAGCGATGGCAAACAACACCGAGGCGAGTGACGCAGGGACGAGAAGCGCAACGTTCAGCACCGTCCAGGCGGCATAGAAGGCGGCGTTGATCTCAGCCGACAGCATCACGGTGACGACGACGGGCAGCAGCAGCGCTGGCGCCTGAACAGCCATGCTGAGCGCATGATGGCCAAAAACCTGTCCGAGCACCGGTCGGAAGGCGTGGGTCTCCGGCCGGTGGAAAACGCGCCTGCCGGCATAAACAAGAAGCCCGGCCACGACGACCAGCGAGACAAGCTGCCCGGCAAACCAGGTGGTGAAGATCGCCAGTCCGCTGGTCGCCCGGCCAAGTGTCAGGCCGAGAGCGATCAGCAAAAGAAGCTTGCTGGCGGCAAAGACGACATTCCGGGTCAGTTGAAGGCCGCTGCGCAAAAGGCCAACCAGGGCTTGGTCGAGCACGAGGGTCACGGCCGTCAGAGCGCAACCAGCGACGAAGAAGAGATCGCTCGCGGAGGAGCCGACGATCGAGCCAAGCTGCGTCGATGTACGGGCTGCGATAACAAGATAGATCAGCCCGACGACGATGGAGGCGCTGAACGAGGCCAGGAGGGCGCCCGTCAGAAAAGGGCCTGCTCTCTTCTGACGGCCTATCTCGCCCATCAGGAAGGGCCCGAGACCGACTTCACCGAGATTCGCGAGGAGATTCATCAATGATATGGCGGCGGCGGCGAGCCCGACAGCTTCGGCCGAGAAGGATCGCGCCGCCAACCACCAGTAGACGAAGCCGAGAATGGCCGTCATCAACGTTCCAAGGCCCAGCATGCCTGCATTGAGGAGCAAAACCGCCTGATTCATCAGAAGACTGCGGACCTTGGCAATGGCGGCGCTGACGGTCATCATGCTTATTCCACCGGTTCGAGAGCGCGAGCAGGAACGGAGGTGAACGGTCGCTTAAGGGCAGCGCGGGTCCGCCCGAGAACGAAGCCGGCTGCGGTGGCCGCCAGGCCGGCGCCCAGCGCCACGACCCGCAGAAGGCCGCTCGGCTGGCCAAGCAACACATCCGCCAGTCCCCGCATAACCCCTTGGGGCAATGTCCTCGTCATATAGGTCTTTTCCGACGCCAGCGCCTCGCCGGAGCCTGCCATCAACGATAGGCTGGCCTTTGAAAGCCCTTCGGCCCAGCATCGGTGAAGGAAATATTTCCACGTCGCGCGATCGGCGGGTATGGCGTGATCGCTGCCGCTCGACGGCTCGAAGACGAAACGGCCATGCGGCAAGGCCTTGGTTGCACGGATGCAGAGTTCGGTTTCCTCGCATCCGAGCGGCAAAGCCTTGGCTGTTCGACCCAAGCCGGAATCGAAGCCGCCCGTATGATCGAAGACGTCTCGGCGGATGCACATCGACGCGCCGATGAGATTGCGCACCGGCCCGGGATGAAGGCCGCGATAGGTGCAGCCGAGGGTCCACAGGAATTCGTTGGGGAACCAGGACGGACGGTCTGTTTCCCACAACGGGCGGATCGCGGACACGGCGCCCAGAACCGAGGGATCCTCCAGTTGCCGCACCAGGGTCGCCAGCAAATCTTGGTCCGACACGGCGTCGTCGTCGAGAAACAGGATGACCTCGCCACGGCTGACAGAAATCCCGGTGTTGCGGGCACCGGAGAGGCCAGGCGGATGAATATTCTCGACGATCCTGACCGGGGTTTCGAAGCGCTTAGCGCGCAGTCGCAGCGCGAGCGCCGGATTGTGATCGACGATGACGACGATCTCGTCCGCGGCCGGGACTTGGCGCGCTGCCGCCTCGATTGCTTTGTTGAGGATGTCCCAGCGCTTGTCGGAATAGCAGCAGATGACGATTGCCGTCGTGAGCTTGCCGGGCACGGGGTGCTGGAGATTATCCATTTTTCATCTCCGGATCAGCGAATTGAAGGCTTATTCCGGTGGATGCCGGGGACTGGAGTGGGTCGATGGTCATCCAGACTTTGCGGTAGATCGTTCCCCTGTCGCYGCCCTTGAAGAGCCAGGCTTCCAGCCGTGCGGGAGGGCGCGTTCTTGTCGGTACGGAGAATTCGAAGGTTTGGCTGGAGGAAGGCGCCAGTTCGAAGGTTGGCATCTTTCCAATCAGCGTGCCGCCCAGAACAAGGTCAAGACTGTAAACCGTCTTGGCGTCTTCCGAATTGCGCACGCCGACCGTTACCACATTGTTCGTCCAGTTCCATTTGGGCACCATCCAAAGCTCGGTGAAATGAAACGGCTTGCGTTCAAGCGCGACCGGGCGCGCCACGAGGACGGAACTCGTCGCCAAGATCATGGAAGCTGCGAAGGTCAAAAAACGGCGGCCGGGCCAAGCCCAGGGAATGGCCGGAACCGGCCTTGCGAGCTGCAAAACGACATTCAGCCACCGAACGGCGAAAGTCGTCAGGCCCAGCGCGTATACCCAGCCTCGCGCATCGAGATGCCCGACGACATGCAGCAGAAGCCCACAAAAAATGCAGGCCGCGAAGCTCAGGAACACCGAGAGCGTCCCCCGCGTGACCATATCGCCCTCTATGCGCAGGCTGTCCACCAGCATGCGGCCCGGGAAATACAGTATCAGCGGCGCGCAGAGCGCCAGGCGGACCGCCTTCTCCCAGGTCGAAAAGGTTTCGGGCAGCCACGTTACGGCCAAGGCAGCGGCAAGAACCCACAGCGGAAGGATTCCCAGAAAGACACGGCGGGCCATCATCGGGGACGAGCTCCTGCATCCGCCCATGCCGTTGCGCCGATGATCTGAGCGGCGCCCGGGTTCACCTTCATGAGCTTCTGGCGGATCACGTTCGGGTCGAAGGATTTCTGGACGAGATGAACGATCTTGCTGTCCAGCCGGCTCAGAGTGAGGCCGAGGCGGCTATGGATCTGCGTCAGATAGGCCCCGCGCGCATCGCGCATCGTCGGCGACCGGTGCATCACATCAAGCAGAAAAACGGAATAGAGCGTCCATTCCCCGAACCGTGTCTGGTCTTTGGACGCGCTCAGACCCTTGAGCAGCTCGACGTAGGGTTTTGAGCCGTATTTCGACGCGATGTAGTCATTCAGCGCGATGAGCCATTCGCGCTTGAAGCAGAAGAAATCGTTGATGAAATCGACGTAGCGAAAAGACCGGGCCGGCTCGACGCCGAGGATCTTTGCAACATTGCGCAACCGTTTCTTCTCGAAACGGTAGTGCAGATCGGGAAGCCTGTGGCTGGAATAATAGAGAACCGGCTCGCGCCGGTCGATCAGGTCGGTCGTCGCGATGGGCCGCAGCAGCAGTGTATCCGCACCGAGATTACAGAAATGCTCGGTCCGGCAGAATTCGAAGGCGCGCAGCTTGATGATCTGTTGCCGAAACCAGCCGGGAAGTTCCAGTTCGCTGGCCGAAAGCCAGTCGTTGTCGCCGGTGACGGCGGCGCCAGGCACGAGACCCTTCGCGTCGAGGAAGGCTCTTAAAGCGGCCGGGTTGTCGGTGACCATGGTCAGGTTTCCCTTGTCGGGGAAATGCTGCTGGTAGGAGCGAAGGGACGCTTCGAGCAAATATTCGATGTCCCGCGAATGGACGCACATGAAAGCGTCGATACGGCTATCGATCATTGCAAATCTCCGTCTGTTCGTTCCAAGGATTGCACCGGCTCTCCGGTCCGCTTACCAGGGACGGCGGGCTGCCGTGCTTTCCCGAGCCGCCCGACGTCGAAAATGACCATGAAGCCGTTGTCGAAGGTGCGGTCGACATCGGGCTCGGAATTGAACTTGAGCAGCGACGACGACTGGAGGGGGACCGTGTGGTTTCGGTCCTGCGCGCCGCCGTCGAAATAGACGCCGACGCCGGGCAGGCCGGTGGTCAAGCGCAGGTCGACCATGACGAAACCGACGCCCGAGCCGATCAGCAGCTTGCGTTCCATCGGGCCGAGATCGGCTGCGGTGATGGCCATGCTTGTATCCTGCCCACTCTCAAGCGTGGTCGAGACCCTTTGCCGGCCGTAGGTGGACAGGAGCAGGCGATTGATCCGGTCGGCTGCGAAATGCTGGCCGCCCAACCATCGCCTGGTCCACCTTGCGGCGCTGATCCCCATCGGTTCTATCGACGAGGAGTCGGCCGACACTTCATAGCCGGCGGGAACTAGGATACGTGGTCCCTCGGAGCTGATGACACCAGCAATCAGCACCGTCGTTGCGGCGGCGGCAAGCGCCGTTGCGCGCAGCCAGCCACGTGACGTGCCGTGCCAGAACGCCGCAACGGCCACTGCGACGACAATTGCGACGCCGAGGAAGGATAGCGAGCCGATGCGGTTGCCAATCTCCCACCCACTGCGCGTCAGGCGGAAGATGATACTGACGGGATAGGCCAGGGTCACCAAAACAAGGATCTGGAGAAGGCTTGACCGCCATAGGCGCCATCTGGTCGGCGGCCAGAGGATGCTCGCATTCCGGTGCTGCCCGTTGAAAACGAGCGAGCGGAGAAAGCCGGTGAGAAGTCCCAGGCAGATCAGCGCGACGCCCGCCATCGTCAGGTAACGTTGCCAAGCAGGCGCCAAGGCTCCCGTGTCCGACACGAAAAGCTTACGCGTCGAGGTCGAACTCGATACGAGTTGCGCTACCTCGTGTATGCCGCCTTCCAGGACGGGAAGGATGTAGCTGCCGGTGGGGTTTCCGACGATCTTCGACCAGGCGACCGGAGCAATCACGGCGATCGAGGCCAGCAGGATCGCCCGCCGCTTCTGCATAGCGGACGCGCCCTGTCTCAGGCATTCCATCACCGCCGTGCCGCACAAAAGGGCCGTGCAAAAATAGGAGGTGAGATGATGAGTAGCCGCGAGCGCCAGGATCAGGACCACGGTGGCGACGACCGTCGGCCAGCCTGCCGCGTCGCTTGGCTCCATGCGTCGGCTTTCCGAAGCCAACAGCACCGCCGCAAGCATGGGGATCGCCAGGCTTTCATAGGAGTAGTGGACGTCGAACAGCAAAAACGTGGACGAGCCCATGTAAATCAGGCAGGCGATGGAGGCGATCCGTGCAGAATCCGTGATCTTCTCAAAGAGCAGGAATAGCGCAAGCATCAGCATCATCCGTGCCGTCGCCAACACGATGAGGCCTGCCGCGAAGACGGACAGTCCGGACAGGTTGACCAAAGCGGACGTTATGAGCTCTAGCCCAGGATAAAGGGGGCTGACCGGCAAAAGGGGATTGGGCAGGAACAGTCGCCCCGCCTCCAGAATGTCGTTCACCGTCGCCCAGTGCAGGAATTCGTCATGGTCTATGAAGGCGACGGGCGCGCGGATGACGCGCACCACGAAGAGGGCTGAGGTCACGATCACTATGAGCGCCAGGCGCTCCAGGCGGCTGGCGCGCGGATGGATGATTCGCGCCGCCGCGGGGAGAAAGATCACAGCGATTGCGCAATAAAACGTCGGAACCGCCCAGCCCTCTCCCAGCCGACTGGCGTTTGCAGCAAGAGCGGCCACAACAAGGGCGCAGCTGCATAGGAAGGCAAAGACCGRCGACATCCCCAGCGACGAAGGATCGGCAACACCTCCGACCGCGCTGTCTTGCCTGCGCAGGCCCAGAAACGCGGCGATCCACAGATCGACACGTGGAATGGCAACGCTTCCTGCATAGCCATGACGATAAGCTCCGTCCTGGTAGGCCTTCTGCTCATCTGGAGAAGTCCGCCCCTTAACAACGGTCATCGTGCTTCAAATCTCCAAGCAGTGCTGGACCGGTTCGCAGTTCAGGCTGCGGATGCGAAAGTACGCGCCTGTACACCATCAGCAGCCGGTCCGTGCAATCGTCCCAGTCCGGCAATCTCGTCTCAATTGAGATCGGCCCCGCGTCCATGGCGGCGAGCATTTCACGCGCGGTGAAGTCTGGCGAAGCGTTGAGCGGAATGGATCGCACGAGGCCCTCCTCAGCCAGCTCCCGAAAGCCGGATGTGTCGGTGGTCAGTACGGGAGCCTTGACCGAAAGCGCCTCCATAACCGCCACGGGGTGAGCTTCATAATCGCTGAGGAGCACGACAAGAGCGGCCGAAGACAAAAGATCGGCCATCGCGGACCGGTCGGTCGGCGGAATTACCCCGATCTCGACACGKTTGCCGAGCCCGAGTTCGGCCACCTGCTGGCGCAGCTTCGCCTCATAGGGCCCTTCTCCCAGGATCCGAAGGCGCATATCGGGGAATTTTGTTGCCAGCACATTAAATGCAGCAAGCGCCCGATGATGACCTTTATAACGCTCCAGCCTGCCGAGCGAGACAATCAGCGGCCTATCGTGAGGTGAAGCCGGTCGCCGCCCGGACGCTTCCGGCAGGCGCGCGCCATTGGGGATAACGATGAACCGGTCTCTCGCGATTGCCATATTCTGGCTGAATAGATCCGCTTCGAATCGCGACACGCCAATGAGCTGCGCTGCCCTAGCAGCCAGAGGCGCAAGCATTCTATGTTGGAAGCGCCGGACCGAGGACCGAAATCGTGACGAATGGCCACCGCTGTGAAAGGTCACCACGAAGGGAAGCCCCTTGCGCGATGCGGCGGCCATTCCCAACGGTGCCAGGAAGGTGTGGTAGCCCTGAACATGCATCAGGTCCCAATCCCCTTCGGCAACCGCCCTGAAGACGCCGGGGGCGAAGCACCAATCCCGCCCGCGGGGAAACGTCTTCAGCCTGACAATCTGCACGCCGTCTCGGGTTTCCACTGCCGGAAGAAGGCCGTCGGGATTGCCCGTCAATACCGTCACCGTATGCCCCTTGCGCACGAGCCGGGTTGCGACCTCGCTTACATGGGTTTCCGTCCCTCCGGCAAAAGGCAGGTATCTCGCGCTGAGCATCAAGATGCGCATCATGCGGCCTCGCCAATTAATCCAGACCTCAGGAAATGCTCTGCTCGAGGACTTGGACGCCGGTCGGTGTACTGACGCGTTCTCGGAAGATCGTCTTCAGCACGCGCCAGCCATCCGGAAGCGCACGCAGATTGCTGACGCCGAAGACGCGCTCCGATTCAAAGCTCGCGACCTCCATGATTTTGAGCTTGTTCTTCAGGGCCCGCAAATTGATCAGCGTCTCGATTTCGAAGCCGTCGCAATCGGCACGCAGCAAGGGAACATGCCGTTTCCAAAAGCCCATATAGCCGTAGCACAGGTCGCTGAAAGAGCTGCCATAGAGCATCCGGACCAGCAGGGTCAGACCCAGATTGCCGAAACGGCGGATGACCGTCATGTCGCTGGTGCCGCCACCCTGCATAAAGCGCGAACCCTTGACGAAATCYGCACCTGCAACAAGAGCCGCGACGAACAAGATGATTTCGTAAGGATCCATCGATCCGTCGGCATCAAGCATCACGATCATATCACCAGATGCGGCTTCGAAGCCCGTCCGCAATGCGATACCTTTGCCCTTCTTGGGCTGAAGTACGATCTTGACATCGTCGCGCATGCTTCGCGCTATATCCGGCGTTCCGTCTGTCGATCGCCCATCGACGATGATGATTTCATGCACCCATGTCGGTATGCGGGGCAAAAGCAGCTTAATGTTTTCCGCTTCGTTCAAGGTTGGAATGACGAGTGAGGTCCTTGGCAAATTGAACATCGGACCTTGGACCGGCATTGAGGAATGCGAGGATTCTAAAGCTTCGATTGTAGACATAAGCTCTCCATGGCGTTTTGGACCGCGTGACAAATCGCAAATCGACGATGCCCCTGAGCTCTTTGGCCGAGAGGAGGATTAAACTCTCCCACTCGGGAGGAGTATCTGGTTAAGCCCTCAATGTACTTTGATCAGATCGCCAGGCTGTAAGACCGTTTCTTCGGTCGCAGGTTCGACGATGACACCATTCGGTCCAGGCCGAACGATTTCGAATTCAACATCGGCGCTATCGTTCGACGATACCATGGACTGGAAAATTTCAAGATCGCTCTCGGTCGTCTGCAACGCCGTGGATAGGCCTCTTTCAGCATCCGCTGCCGACTTTTCGATCTCGATCTTGCGTTCGATACGATCGCGCTCAACGTCCTGTTTTGCTGCCGCCAGCCGTTGCTTTGCGCTCTCGACATCGATGACGGCTTGCTGCTTTCGATCTTCCGACTCGGTCAGTTCGCTTTGTGCCCTTGTCAACTCAATGCTGGTGACAAGTTTGTTTTTGGCCAAATTCTCGATACTTGCCAGCCGATCCTGACGGACCCGAATGGTGGCATCATAATTGCCGACGCGTGCCTGACGCAGATCGAGATCGGTCTGAGCATCGGCAACAGATTTTGCGTAAGCACTGCTCTGCGCATCCTTGCTCGTCGTTACCAACTGGCGCTGCCATGTCTCATCATCCAGCAATCGTTGAGCATCGGGATCGGGACCGAGAACAGGTGTGCCAATGCTGGCAATTTGTACGGAATCGCGCTTCGCCCTGAGCACCTCGGTTCGCGACGCAAGCCGCTTCAGATCGGCCAGCCCAACTTTCAACCGCTCGATCTGGCGAGTAATTTCCACACTCTGCCATGGCTCAATAGTCTTCGCCGCCATGCCACCCGCTTGCGCAACGGCATGCAGAACAGTCATGCCATCAACATATCGAAACGAGCCAGGATTACGAACCGGGCCGGTAATATAAATAGGCTGGTGCTCAATCTTGACGATATTCACGAACCCCTTTCTGCCGACCAAACTTTCGTACGACGGCAGAATTATCGCCTCCACATCCGCGGGAGGAAGCCCTCGAACCGGGAAGCGTCCCAATAGCGGAACCGAAATCGTTCCGTCCGCTTCAACGACGTATTCGCCAGTGAGCTCGGGCCGCTGGTAAAAGTTCCAGGGAACCGTTCCCTGTGAGCCCGTCCAGCGATCTTCTACGGAGGCCAGGCTTTCGTAAAATGCGAGATTCAATTTATCGCCTGAGCGAAGAACGTCACGCAACAATTGCGGCTGCCGGGCCAAAGTCTCACCAGATGTCACAACCGAGACCGGTTCCGTGGGCGCAGGTAACTCTTCTGCCGCCGGCGTCAATGGAACAATTGCCGCAAATACCACGCACAGTATTGTTTGATTCAGGCGAGAACCACTTCTCAGCCTATATTCAGACATAGCTGGAGATATTATTTGCGAAAGCTTCATGTTTCAAATTTCCGGCTTGAAAAGGTACTAATCTCCTCGGATCTCTTTAAGGTTAACATAATATTAACCATATTCAATAGTACTTAAGCAGAATTAATATATCCTCCAAGAAACCTCAGAGCCTGCCTCGAAAAGAATTCAATGAATGTAGTATCTTGCCAGGCGTCGGGTGAGGATGCTGATGTAAGCGATGATGATCCAGGCTTCGGCCGAAACGGTTGATTTTTCCTCAACGCTTGCCCCGGCACCAACCATGAAAACCGTACTATCCGCAAACATGGGGGCGAACTCCTTTTGCTCGTATAATCGAAGAAGTTCGCGGGGAAGTCTTAGCCATGGTCTGTTAAGCCACGGGGGTTTTTACTGTGCGAGTTTGAACGGCGTCGCATCGGCCTTCTGCCATAGCGATGATGACGGGATGGCAGGTGCGGAAAATTGCGCAATTCATTATTGGTTTTTGAACAGAGGGGGACCGCGATGAACAATCCACCGCAGTTTACGTGGGACGATCTGCAGTTTTTTCTAGCCGTCGCCCGCACTGGACAGCTGTCGACGGCGGCCCGCCAGCTGCGCTCCAGCCATGCCACCGTCTCGCGCCGCATCGACCGGCTGGAGTTCACCCTCAAGGTCAAGCTGTTCGAGCGCAATCCGCGCGGCTACGTGCTGACTGCCATGGGCACGCGCTTCGTCGAGACGGCCGAGAAGATGGAGCAGGAGACCGAACGGCTGCGTGCCGACCTCGCCGACGGCTCAATGGCGCAGCGCGGCCTCGTGCGGCTCAGCGCGCCGGAGGGTTTTGCCAATTTCTTCTTCGCAACCGTCTTGCCGCAGTTTGCCGCCCAGCATCCGCACCTGGCGCTCGAACTGGTGACGATCCAGCAGATCATGTCGCTGTCGCGCAAGGAGGCCGATCTTTCCGTCGTGCTCGACGAACCGAAGGGCGGGGCTTATTTCGCCGAGAAGCTGACGGATTATCACCTGCAGGTCTACGGCTCGCGCGATTATCTGGCCAAGGCGCCCGACATCAACTCCCGCGAAGACCTGCTCAGCCATCCCTTCGTCAGCTATATCGAGGAAATGATCTTCGCGCCGGGCCTCGATTACCTTGGCGACGTGCACCCGCGCATCAAGCCGCAATTCCAGAGCTCGAGCATCTTTGCGCAGCTGACCGCCACGAGAAACGGCCTCGGCCTCTGCATCCTGCCCTATTTCTTCGCCAGCCGTTATCCCGAACTCGTGCGCGTGCTGCCAGACGAGATCGACCTCAAGCGCCATTACTGGATCACCTGCCACCGCGACCTGAAACAGGCGCCGCGCGTGCGCGCCGTCATCGATTTCCTGCGCGAGGCGGTGCGCGGCGAGGATGCACGCTTCGTGCCGCCCTATGTCACTGCCGCCGGCCCGGCGCGCCGGACAAGAGCGGACGTTTAGATCATGAGTGGCGTCATGCCAGCTATTTCAGGAATTCGGCCCGGTGCGGAGTGAATGCATCGATCAGCCGGCCCTTTTCCAGCGCCTTGACGCCGTGGATGAGATTGGGGGGCACGATGAAGCTGCCGCCCTGCTTGAGCACCTCGGTCCGGCCATCGATCGTCACTTCGAAACTGCCTTCGGCGACATAGCTCGCCTGGATGTGCGGATGCGAATGGGCCGCACCCACGGCGCCGCTTTCGAAGGCCACTTCCACCATCATCATCTCGGGCAGATAGGTCATGATGCGCCTGACGACGCCGGGCTCGGGATTGACCCATTCGGCGCCTTCGGCCGATACGAACAGATCGCTTGACGACATTTCCGCCTCCTCGTTCCAGAATCGATCCCGGGCAAAGTGGATCATGCCGACGCTTTTGAAAAGATGGCGTGGCCCGTCTTTTCGGTGCGACCACCTTCTGTTGACGCGGTCGGCTGGCGGGTCTATGGCCAACTTGAGCGAGGCAAGCTGAGGAGACACCGCCATGCAGCATACGCGCGAAGTTTTCGACTGGGCCGATCCGTTCCGCCTGGTGGAGCAGCTGACCAGCGAAGAGCGCATGGTGCAGGACACCGCCCACGCCTATGCGCAGGAAAAGCTTGCGCCCCGCGTTCTCGACGCCTTCCGCAATGAAAAGACCGATCCTGAGATCTTCCGCGAAATGGGCGAACTCGGCCTGCTCGGCCCGACGATTTCGCCGGATTATGGCGGCGCCGGCCTCGGTTACGTCGCCTATGGCCTGATCGCCCGCGAGGTCGAAAAGGTCGATAGTGGCTATCGTTCGATGATGAGCGTCCAGTCTTCACTCGTGATGGTGCCGATCGAAACCTTCGGGTCGCAGGCGCAGAAGCTGAAATACCTGCCGAAACTCGCCACCGGCGAATGGATCGGCTGCTTCGGCCTGACCGAACCGGATCACGGCTCCGACCCCGGCTCGATGGCGACACGTGCCAAAAAGGTCGATGGCGGCTACAGCCTGACCGGCTCGAAGACCTGGATCTCCAACGCACCAATCGCCGATGTCTTCGTCGTGTGGGCAAAGACCGAGGATGGCCTCATTCGCGGCTTCATCCTCGAAAAGGGCTGGAAAGGGCTTTCGGCTCCCGCCATCCACGGCAAGGTGGGACTGCGCGCCTCGATCACCGGCGAGGTGGTGATGGACGGGGTCTTCGTGCCTGAGGAAAACCTTCTGCCTGATGTGACCGGCCTCAAGGGACCGTTCACCTGCCTCAACTCGGCCCGCTTCGGCATCGCCTGGGGCGCACTCGGTGCTGCCGAGGATTGTTATGCGAGAGCCCGGCAATATACGCTGGAGCGCAAGCAGTTCGGCCGGCCGCTTGCCGCCAACCAGCTGATCCAGAAGAAGCTCGCCGACATGGCGGCGGAGATCGCGCTCGGCCTTCAGGGCTGCCTGCGGCTTGGCCGCATGAAGGAGGACGGCCATCCGCCGGTGGAGCTGACCTCGATCCTCAAGCGCAACAGCTGCGGCAAGGCGCTGGAGATGGCGCGGGCGGCCCGCGACATGCTCGGCGGCAACGGCATCTCCGACGAATTCGGCATCGCCCGTCATCTGGTCAACCTCGAAGTGGTCAACACCTATGAGGGCACACACGACATC